>PARM01000031.1 GCA_002711495.1 Gammaproteobacteria bacterium | reverse complement strand
CCAATTCGTAGAGATAGTAAGGTTGGATGGGGTGCTCAGCTTTGTTAGTCGCAGTTCAGAAGAAGACGGGCCGCAATTAGTTTATAAACTAGAGGATTAGGTTGTTGGGCATATTTCTAGGCTTGGATTCTTCAATAATTTTGGGGCGGAAGTTCTATGTATAGAAATATTGGAGTGATTCTTGCTCTATCGATTTTTATAGGCTCAGTGCTTTTATTAGACGAGATATTAGCGCCATTTATCATTGGCCTTATCCTAGGTTATCTGGGTGACCCTTTGGTTGACCGGCTCGAGAAAATTCGAGTCCCTAGAACTCTCGGTGTTTTAGCAGTTTTTCTCATGTTCGGATCATTTTTTGCTTTGGCGCTTTTTATTCTTTTGCCTTTGATCCTTGCTGAGTTTAGCTCTCTTATGAAATCTTTACCCCTGGTTTTCGTTTGGTTTCAGGAGACCCTCGGACCAATTCTGATAGAAACTTTCGGATTTGATCCATTCGGTATAAAGCCTGAGCAGATTAGAGGCAGAGTACTCGAGAACTGGGCAGAGGCTGGTGGTCTTATAGGAGTAATTTTTTCACGTATTACCGATTCAGCATTTAGTTTTTTTAGCGCAACTGGGAATTTCTTCCTTT
The DNA here is from genome assembly GCA_002711495.1 of Gammaproteobacteria bacterium. GTDB lineage: Bacteria > Pseudomonadota > Gammaproteobacteria > Pseudomonadales > Azotimanducaceae > UBA9659. Next base: position 20,710 of record PARM01000031.1, on the reverse strand, counting down.
CTCTTATTGTTGCTTTTTATTTCATGATAGATTTTGATTCGATTGTCGAAAAGGTTCACAAACTGATTCCTCAGCGACATCAAGCTACGGTAGCGCGCTTGGGAAAAGAATGTGACGAAATCCTTGGCGCATTTTTGCGCGGTCAGATGTGGGTAATGTTCAGTATGGCGTGTGTGTTTTCTTTTGGCCTTTATGTGCTAGGGATTGATCAAGCCCTTTCTATCGGTTTTTTGGCTGGTCTTGCATCGATTATACCGTATCTCGGTTTTGCGCTCGGTTTTTTTGGAGCATCTGTTGCCTCGTTAATCCAATTCGGCGACGTCTTGTTCCTGATCAATGTCGCTTTAGTTTTTCTGGTTGCTCAGTTCATCGAGTCAGTTTTATTAACTCCATGGTTAGTAGGTGATAGGATTGGTTTGCATCCGCTCGCAGTGATTTTTTCGCTAATGGTCGGTGGTTATTTATTCGGTTTTATAGGGGTTTTAGTTGCCTTGCCTCTCTCTGCGGTAACCATGGTTCTTTTGCGTCATTTCCTCCAAATTTACTTATCTAGCTCGTCTTACTTAAAAAAAAGAGAAGATACCCTTGAGTAAGGAATTCGCTCAACAATTGCCGCTGGTCTTAGATTACAGCGCACAGGCCGATGACTATGATGAATTTATCGGGAGACAGGCAAATCGGATTTTGCTGAGCAGAGGTCTAACCCTTGTCTGCGGCTCTNNATCTACTGGAAAAACTCATTTTATGAAAGCNNTGATTAAGGAAGCTGGGCTCAGACATCTAACAACTTTCTTTCTCGAGACTAATGATGCGCATGATCATTCTTGTTTTGAAAAAGCTGGAGAATGCAACCTAGTTTTCTTGGATAATTTAAACGAAGTTTGTGGTATGCCAGAGTGGGAGCTATCGCTTTTCCATTTAATTAACTTCATGGAGGACACGAAGAACAAATTAGTATTTAGCACATCCGTGACTCCTGATAAGCTTGATGTGAATTTGGCAGATTTAGGTTCCAGACTNAGAGCTGCTGACAGGGTTTACCTTGGACCTTTCGATGATGAAGCGCGAATAGATTTTATGCGACGAATTGCAAAATTAAGAGGTTTTGAGATTTCTTTTGATGTTGGTAGATTCATCTTAAGGCGATCCAAAAGAGATATGAAGGAGATCGTAGCGGTGGTCGAAAAACTTGAATCCGAAACAATGAGACACCGTCGAAAAGTTTCGATTCCCTTTGTAAAGGAGATTTTAAGAATCTGATGCCTAAAATTTTTTTCACAGGAGGAGGAACCGCAGGACATGTTACGCCGAATATTGCCCTAATCAGAGAATTGTATTCAGATTTTGAGATCGGCTATGTTGGAGAAAGTTCGAGTGTCGAAGAAAAGTTGATATCAAGTATTTCGGTTCCATTTTTTCGGATAAAGTCTGGAAAGCTCAGGAGGTACTTTTCCATAAAGAACATTACTGATCCTTTCAAAGTGATTGTTGGTTTCTTGCAAAGCATGAGGCTATGCCTAAGAGAGCAACCAGATCTTGTCTTTTCAAAAGGCGGTTATGTGTCAGTGCCTCTTGTTTTGGCCGCCAGAGTTNTAAAAATTCCAATAATTGCCCACGAATCGGACGTNACACCGGGATTGGCAAACAGNNTAACCTTCCCATTCTGTTCAAAAATNTGTTTGACCTTCCCAGCTACCGNAGAACAACTTANTGANAATCGTGTTGTGGTAACGGGAACACCNCTGCGCAGNGCCTTANTNGACGNGAATGCAAAANAAGGATTAAGGCTATTAANATTNGANAATAATATTCCGATCTTGCTTGTCTTCGGAGGAAGCAAGGGAGCTAGATTTCTAAACGAGCTTATTTTTCGTCTCAGGGATCGCCTTTTAGAGTCGTTCAACATTGTGCATATTACTGGCGANGGNAANTGCTCGCGGGAACTGGAAATGAAAGGTTATATTCAAAAAGAATTTCTCCATCAGAGTTTCGGCGACGTGCTTGCTGCTGCCTCGGTGGTTGTTTCNAGGGCNGGAGCAAATTCGATCTACGAATTGTTAGCCTTGAGAAAGCCGCACCTTCTCGTGCCACTTCCTAAAAATGCAAGCCGCGGAGATCAGTTAGAGAATGCTCGGAAATTCTGTGAGTTAGGTTACAGCCGCTACATAGAAGAGCGGCTGCTCACGGATGATATCTTTATCCGAGAGATTAAAAATCTGATGGAGACTAAAACGGCCGTAGAGAAGCGAATGGCAAATTTTAAAGCTCCTGATGCGATTCCAATGATAGTCAAAGAAATCAAAAAAATTACTGATCAAACAATCGTTTAAACGTGATAGGCTTGCTCTGGTACTCGGCTGCGTAACAAACAAGGTATAGAAGGTTTACTTATGTATAGGATCCGTTGTTTAAACAACATCGCTGAGAAAGGATTAGGTGTTTTCAGAGACCAAGGTTATGAACTTGGTGAATCAATCATGGATGGTGACGCCATTGTTTTGAGAAGTTACAGACTTAGTGCAGAAGAATTAAATTCTGAGGTCCTGGCAATAGGGCGAGCAGGTGCGGGTGTCAATAACATACCTGTTGAGGTCTGCACAGACAAAGGAGTGGTAGTCTTNAATACTCCCGGCGCNAACGCAAATGCCGTCAAGGAACTCGTCCTTGCTGGATTGTTATTGTCAGTTCGAGGTATTTCTGAAGGAATAAATTTTGTTCAGAATCTAGATCAANAGTGNGANAAAAAAGAAATGAANAAAATAGTAGAATCCTCAAAGAAGGCCTTNAAGGGAACTGAATTAAGAGGAAAGACNCTTGGCGTTCTNGGTCTTGGTGCNATAGGATCGANGGTCGCCGAAACGGCTTTGAATTTNGGTATGAAAGTNTTAGGTNATGATCCNGCNCTNTCTGTAGAAGCNGCATGGAAGTTGTCTAGNCAAGTAGAAAGAATAGATAACTTACCTAGTTTGTTCGCTGGAGCAGACATCGTCACTCTTCACATACCCGCTTCTGAAGAGACGATTGGGATAGTAGATAAACATTTGCTAAATAATTTTAAAGGTAGCGGTGTCCTGCTCAATTTTTCGCGCGAAGAGATAGTGAACGAAGAGGATCTGCGAAAAGCTTTAGCTAGTGGAAAGGTTAAGAAATTCATTTCTGATTTCCCAACGCCTGGTATTTCGGAGCTAGAAAATGTCATCTCAATGCCTCATCTAGGAGCCAGCACTTACGAAGCCGAAGAGAATTGTGCCTTCATGGTCGCCTCTCAGATTACAGATTTTCTCCAGACTGGAAACATAAGGAATTCTGTGAATTTTCCAGAAGTAACTCTCGAGCGAATGAGTGGTTCATTTCGTATAGCGGTTGTAAATCGAAACGTTCCAAAGATTCTGGGTAATGTGCTGTCAGCACTAGCAGAAAAAAATATTAATGTGCTCGATATGCTGAACAAAAGTAAAAATGAAATTGCATATAACCTGATAGATATAGATACCGCAGTCTCGGATCAGTTGCTAGAAGAGATATCAAGAATTGACGGTGTTGTTAGTGCCCGAAGTTTTCGCTGATCAGCATCTCACCTGATTTCTTATAAAGAAGCGCGCTGGGGAGAGTATCGCTTGTTCAATTTTTCCAAGAGCACAAGGCTCTCCAAGAATTTTACTGATGAGGTGCTCGGAATATAAGCGAGCGTGGGTAGCCCCTCTGGAACCAAAAGCCAAACAGTAATAAAGTCCTGGCTCATAGAATTTTATATCTCTCACTCTTTGTGTCTTTTGAAGAGCTGCCCACTGCGGTGCCTGTCCTACGATTGGCAACCGATCCCGGGAAGACGCCCTCAGTCCAACCCATTCTTTCCGGATTTTTAAAGATCTCCCTAACAGGGCCTCTGCGTTTTCGTGTAATACTTTTGTATTTTCTGGGGATATTTGAAGGGCAGAGCTGTTCTCGTAAGTCCCGCTGACAACCGATTTGCCCTTTACGGTTGGGAAAATCGTTACCAAGCTATTTGTTACACGATTTAGGCCAGAGGTATCTACCGATATTGCTTGTCCTTTAATTTTTCTTATTTCCAGTTGATCGGGCAATAGCTCCAAGTTTGAACCCGTAGCCAAAATAAGATTTTGTGAAGAAAAAACTTTTTCATTGTCACTATATCCATTCCAGGCACCTTCAGATTCAAGTTTTGTGATGTTGACTTGTTTTTTCTCTAAGTTCAGTTCTTTCTCAAAAGCTTTCGTACTAAACCATCCTGCCCGCGGAAAATGAAAATGATTTTCCTTTGTTTCTACCATGAGCGAATCGGGAAGGAGATTGCAGATTATTTTCAGCCTTTTTTGTTCTTTCTCTGTGTCGGGAACAGAGGTAAGCCCTGTTCGAAAAAACCCTGGCGCGCTCTCCATGTATTCGTTTGCGGCAAGAGACATTCGGTATTGAGGTTCTGCTGTTTTTGCTAATAGAGGAAAAACGCTTAGCTGAGGAATAAAAGATGGTCCAGCTGTGCCCATATCTATAATAGCTGGCTCGATATTTCGTCTACTCAAGGCCTCTGCGCAAAATAAACCAGCTAACCCTGCACCTATTATCGTGAAATCGGTCTCTGTTACGGTAGCTGGCAGCCATTTTTCGTCCAAATAACCTGTTAACATTTCTGTTTTCTTACCAAAACCAGGAGTTTTCTTAGTTTTGAAGCCGTTATTCTCTAGATTAAGTTTTACTTTTCCTGCCGCTGAGTAGGTCAGAGCTTTCGCTCCTGGCCTCGATAGGGTCCTGATCTTTTTAAAAACTTGGTTGTCCCACATGCATTCATTTTTGGCCGGCGAAAACCCATCTAGAAACCAGTAATCTACCTTGGCATCTAGATTTGAAAGGGCACTTGCCACATCATCGAGTACTATCAAAATCTTTACGTTTTTTTGAATCCAAATAGTATGGTGTCCCCTAAAATTAATAGGATAATTAGCAATAAATTGGTCTTTGTTGTCTGCTTTAAAGAATCGAAGCATCTTTTTTAGATCTGCCTGTTTCACAGGATGCTTTTCAATCGAAATAAAATTAAGTCGCGAGGATTTGGGCATGCTCTTCCAAAAGTCGGCGGTTAAAAGCAGATTGATTCCAAAACCTAAGCCAAGCTCACAGACCGTAACTTGAGAATTACTCGGTATATCCTTAACGCATTTTGTGAATGGTTCGACGAATACATTTAATTTTTCCTGAAAAAAATCATTCTTTTGGCCATAGATGTCTCTATATTGTCGTGAATAAGGGTTAAGGTTGTTCCAAATTATGTCGGCAGGTTCTAAAAGATATTCTGATTTTTTTATGTTCATTCAAATCTCTGAATCTATTTTGCAACGAATCCTTTTTCCCCCAGAAGATCAATTAGCCGCTCTTTGTGAGACCCTTGTATAATTATATTCCCGTCACTGCATGAGCCCCCGACTCCAAGATGTTTCTTGAGTTCCTTAGCAAGTTTTTTTAAGTCAGCTTTTTGAAGAGGAATATTTTTAATTACACTTACTGGCTTACCCCGTCTCCCCGACGTTTGTCTTTCGATTAAAATTGGTCCAAGGTATTTGTCATTCTCTGTCTTGTCACAGCAAATACATATAGCAATTTTTTTTCCACAATCAGGACAAAAATTTTCTCCGTCAGTAGAGTAAACAATGTTTTTTATAATCATTTGGAATATACAAAGATAGACAGAGCCGTTTCCTGTTTCGCTAGCGCACATACGCGAATTAATTTAAAAAGAGTATCCTCAAGAATCTCCTCATTCCCTTCATCTTGGTCTAATTCTTCATCATAATCTAAGGACTCGACCCAAACTCTCGCTAACGGAGAAATATCATCCTCTGAAATTTCTGCAATTCTATCGGTTATCACCTCATTGATCTTAACCAGGGATACGCCCACTGCCTCACTTTCGAAAATTAATTGTTCTAACGATTCGGCTTCATCAAAAAATATGCCCAGCAAGTGAGCATATAATTTAATTCTTTTTTCGGAGTCGATTTTGCCAATGGACACACTTGGAAACGCCTGAGCTAGATCCTCACTCTCTACCAAGGGTGTTATCTGCTCTTCAATTGCTAAAATGAGAGTGTCGTTGGACTCAAACAAAAGAGACCTTGTCTGCTTGCAGACCTTTTTCAGAACTCACAGTAACGAATTTTACTCTTTGGCCTTCTCTGATGTTGTTTGTTTCCTTCCCTGTGAAGTTTCGGAAATGAACGAATATTTCATCTCCTTGGTCTGCATTAATAAAACCGTAGCCTTTTCGCGAGTTAAACCATTTTATGTTTCCAAATTCGAAGGCCTCTTCATGTATGCTGAACAGTTTCTCTTGTAGAAGTAAAGACGCCAGTGGGCCAACAAAAATAATTAAAAACAAGCCGACATCTTCTAAATGTCCAGGGAGAGAAATTTGCTCCGAAGAAAACTTTATTAAGGAAAAAATAAAAGCCGTAATTAAAATAGCAAAACAAATTTTTTTAATAATAATCATATGCGGGACTTTCTACTTATTTTTGAAAATTTACAGGACCATAATACTAATGTCTTTGGCTAAGTGGAATATTTGTTTGGACTGCAGCATATGCGCTCTCGATTAAGGTCTTTCACTGTGCTTTAGGAGAATCGACTTGTAATTTTTAACCGTTTGTTCCAGGCCTTCGTAAATTGAATCGCAAATAAGCGCATGTCCAATTGATACTTCGCTAACTTCTGGCACCTTTTGGACAAACAAGGGCAGGTTCTGTTGATTTAGATCGTGCCCCGCATTAACCATCAATCCAAGATTGATGCATTTCTCTGCAGCTGTGATCAATTTGTTGAGACTTTCAGTTTGCATATCCCCGCCAAATGAACACGCGTAGGGGCCAGTATAAAGCTCGATTCGCTCGAGTCCCATTTTTTTTGCGAGATTAATTTGATGATAATCTGTGTCCAGAAAGGCACTTGTTCTAATCCCTTTCGTCTTTAGTCTGTCGACCAGTTGCAGAAAATCGAATGTAACTTCTTCAAAATTCCAGCCATGGTCTGAAGTTAACTGATCGTTNGAGTCAGGNACCAAAGTACATTGAGTTGGTCTGACCTTTTCAACCAAATTAATAAAACCAGGGTATCCNTTAGCTTGTTCTGANAACAAAGGNTTTCCTTCTATATTAAATTCGATGTGATGGTACTCAGGTTTTTTGAGGAGGTTAGAAATTTCAATTACGTCGTCAGGAGTAATATGCCTTTGGTCTGGGCGGGGGTGAACGGTTATCCCATCGGCTCCACCTGCAATTACCGTTTCAGCAGCCTCTAAGACGCTGGGTATCTTCGTGTCGCGAGCNTTTCTCAACAAAGCGATTTTATTTAAGTTGACAGAAAGTTTTATCATGGTTCTATCCAATAACTACAGAGAAAAAAACATCACTTCAGTGCCTNTTATCCATCTTTTTTTCATTTTTATCTAATTGTGCAAGATAGCCACCCTTTGCCAGATAACCTATTGTGATTGCGAAATAAACTAGACTGATTAGGGGGCCACCGATTAATTTGTACGTTACCCATATCTCAGTGCTGAATGTATAGGCCACGANTAAATTTAAGAATCCAGCAATAAGAANACCTAACGACCAACCATAGTTCAGTCGCATCCACACNTCGTNTTCGAGACGAANTGCTTTGCCAGCCANTCGCTNCAATAAGTTTTCTTTNAGCACNAGGCTGCTGAAGACGAGGACAAAACCAAACAACCAATTNACGATCGTGGGNTTCCATTTGATAAATACATCGTTCTGAAGAGAGATTGTAAGTCCCCCAGAAATGATGATTACTACGAAGATGGCTTTGGTTATTCCTCTAACATTCTGAAAAAAAATTCTCTCGATTAGAATCTGACAGCTTGCTCCAACCATCAGAGCTAGGGTAGCTAGATAAATATCGTCCAATAAAAAAAAGACTGACACAAAAGCGAGGATAGGCATGAAATCAATTAGCTGTTGCATGGTCCTTTATTCCTGAGGCAATTNGAGATTTTATTATGGAGCGTAACGCAAGTCGCAAAGGATAACTAATATTATCGTGGTGGAAGTGTTATGCAAAAACAGGATAAACGAGTCAAAAAAATCTCATGNNTTCTCGCTTNNCTTCCGAACTCAGCTTTTTAGCTCGAGAAAAAGATCGAAAGGTGCGGATTGGAAGTTTTTCTCTCTGTCTAACCTTTCTTTTCTTNGCTATAATCTTACCCNAACAAGATANTTGGAAAAACAGTTGGAGTCGTCGAAAGAAGAAGTCAGTTCCGATTCGCAAAAAGAGCCGCTTGCGATGGTAAAAGGTTCACCGTTGGACCAACTCCCCTTAGACTTGTATGTCCCCCCCGATGCCCTCGAAGTTATGATAAGAGCCTTCGAGGGCCCCTTGGATCTTCTGCTATACCTTATTAAAAAACAAAATTTAGATATTCTAGACATAGAGATCTCTCAAATAACAGAACAGTACATGCAATACATTGAAGCTCTTCAGGAGATGCGGTTCGANCTAGCGGCAGAGTACCTNGTCATGGCTGCTTTTCTGGCCGAGATNAAGTCGCGAATGCTCTTGCCTNGGCAGCCAACGNATGAAGAAGAAGAGGAGGATCCCAGGGCAGANCTTATAACGCGATTGCAAGAATATGAGCGTTTTAAGATCGCGGCTNTTGGATTAGATGNGCTTAACAGAGAATTTAGAGATTTTTGGTCTGNTAGGGCNGCATGTTNAGAAGTAATTGCTCCNTCTAAACAGCCNNATGTAACCCTNAGAGACTTGGTTTTGGAGTTTGCGAGAGTTGTCAGCAGAGCAGAGCTTAAATCTAATCACCCCGTGCAATTAGAAGTGCTTTCTACTCGAGACAGGATGGTATCGATTCTTCGGAAATTAGAATCAAGACCGAAAGATTTTGTAGCGTTTAAGTCCTTCTTCAGTGCCCAAGAAGGGAAAAAAGGAGTGGTCGTTACATTTATAGCAGTTTTAGAACTCATAAAAGAAGGCTTGTTAGAAACCGTTCAGGGCGACCAGTTTGCGCCGATATATTTAAGGCTGGCATAAAAAAAGCATTTTGGGAAAAATGGAAAATTTACCAATAAAAGAAATCATCGAGGCTGCAATCTTGGCAGCCGATGGACCGGTCTCTGTTCAGCAGTTGAGAGAGATTTTTGAAGGGGAATCAGTTTCTCAAATGGAAATAAAACAAGTCCTTGCGGAGATAGAAAAAAGTTGCGAGGGCAGAGGTTTTGAACTTAAGAAAGTAGCAAGTGGTTATAGGTTTCAGGTAAGAGTAGATTATAGTGGCTGGGTTTCTAGGTTGTGGAAAGAAAAGACGCCTAGATATTCTCGAGCTTTATTAGAAACACTTGCTTTGATAGCTTATCGACAACCCATTACTCGGGGAGATATCGAGGATGTCCGAGGTGTCTCTGTNAGTAGCAATATNATACGAACATTGATCGAGCGAGATTGGATAAAAATCATNGGGCACCGGGAAGTTCCTGGCCGTCCGGCTCTTTATGCTACAACAAAAGCTTTTTTAGACTATTTTAACCTAGAACGTTTAGATCAATTACCCACCCTGAAAGAGANANAAGGATTAGCCCAAAAAAATGAGTTCTCTGAATCTGAAGGCTCGGACAGCGCTGTTTTAGATTTGTCGAGGGACTCACTCGTGTAGAAGGAACTAGATTTGTTTAAGCCTGACGAGATGGATGGCAATGATCTCGCAGGCTAAAACCTTCAGCGCTAAATTTTCTCAAGCGCGTCAGAAAATAGAATTTCGGATTAAAAAATATGGAAGAAAAATCGAAATCTGAGAGGCTACAAAAAGTTCTTGCGAACCAAGGCCTAGGTTCCAGGAGAGAAATAGAAAATTGGATTGAAGCGAAAAGAATCTATGTGAATGGCAAGTTAGCTAAACTAGGTGATCGAGTTGCAATNTCCGACGANATTAAAGTTGATGGAAGATTACAAAAAAATAAGCCCATAGCTCATCGTTACTTACTCTACAACAAGCCTGCAGGAGAGGTGTGCAGTCAAAAAGATGATAGGGGCCGAAAGAAAGTTTTTGACAGGTTGCCTAAATTGAGGGGTCGAAAGTGGGTTTCGGTTGGACGCCTTGATGTTAATACCAGTGGCCTGCTTCTTTTTACAACTGATGGCTTCTTAGCTAACAAGCTGATGCATCCGTCTTCACGAATTGAGAGGGAATATGCTGTGCGCGTTTTGGGTCATGTAAAGCAGAGTTCTATAGCTGCTATGAAAACTGGGGTTTTGATTGATAAAAATCTGATGAAATTCTCAGATATCCAGAAGGGTTTAGCTTCAGATGGCGAAAAACGAGCTAATCATTGGTTTTACGTAGTTCTTATGGAGGGGAGGAACAGAGAAGTTCGAAAGCTATGGGAATCTCAGGGTTATGTGGTTAGTCGCTTGAAACGTGTACGTTATGGCACATTTTTCATTCCTCCATCGGTTAAAGTAGGACATTACATNGANTTNGCAAAAAAAGATGTNAGGGNGTTNTATANNCTNGCGNGGATCANCGATTGCCTTTNNTACGATTCGNCCANACCCAAGTTTGAGGGTCTCCAGAAAAGTCGTNTCCATGTTCNTGTTTGCTATCTGGCCCAGCTAAATAAAGGTAAAGGGGCATTAGCGAGTCAGCNNTCTTTATTTTTCTTGGGTCTTCTCCCGGGTAAGCTGATTGTCTCATGGAGGTCCGAGTCGCGCCTGGATTAACACTGGTAACGACAANTTTTGNAGTGTTNTCNAGCTCTTCACTCAGTATTTTTGCGAAACCCATNAGAGCGTATTTCGATACTGAATATGCTCCCCAGTANGCCCGTGGGNTTTTTCCAACNCTTGAATTAGTGAATATTAANCTTCCGTCTGGAGACTTTTTAAGCAACGGTAATAAAGCCTTGGTTAGAAAAAATACAGAGGTTAGATTTGTTTGGATGACGGATGTCCATTCTCCGGAATCGTAACTTTCTAACGGTACTCGTGCACCAAGTACCGCTGCATTGTGAAGTAATACGTCAAGTCTTCCATAGTTTACCCTTATCGTCTCTTGCAGGCGCTCGCCGGATGCTTCGTCTAAGGTTGTGAGATCCATATTGACTATTGCGGGCTCTCTTGCGCCCGTTTCGCAGATTTGATCATATACTTTTTCTAGTTTTTCTTTTGTCCGTCCCAACAGGATTATTTGNCCGCCATGCTTTGCAAAAGAAATTGCTGCCTCTTTTCCTATGCCGTCACCTGCGCCAGTAACTAGTAGCACTCGATTTTCTAGAAGATCTTCTTTCAGATTAAACAAATTTAGCTCTTACTTTTTTTGCAGTGAACTATGTAATTAACGTCTACGTCACTGCTAAGTTTATAAGTCTGAAAAAAAGGATTAAACACCATCCCAGAAATGTCTTGAATTGGAAGGTTGTGCTTTCTGCACCAACCTGCAAGCTCAGAGGGTTTAATCAATTTCTCATATTGGTGAGTGCCTTTCGGCAAAAGCTTGAGTAAATATTCTGCTCCGATAATTGCGAAAAGATACGATTTCGGGCTCCTATTAATTGTGGAAAAAAACGCATTGCCAGTGGGCTTTAAAAGTTTAAAACAGCTAGAGATCACAGACTCGGGATTAGGGACATGCTCCAGCATCTCTAGGCACGTGATAGCATCAAATAACTCGCCATNTTCGACAGAGAGCTGCTCNATAGTGGTGTTCCTATAATCTGGGAAGATTCCTGTCTCGTGGCTATGCAGCTTTGCCACTTTTAGAGGCCCTTCCGCGGCATCTATGGCAATCACTTGGGCCCCTGCTCGAGCCAGAGCCTCAGAGAGGATCCCACCCCCGCACCCGACGTCAAGGACCCTTTTCCCTTTTAAATCAACTCGTCTATTTATGTATCCCATTCGAATTGGGTTAATGTCGTGGAGCGGCTTGAACTTTCCTTCAGTATCCCACCACTCTTTAGCTATTGCTTCAAATTTTTCAAGCTCGTCTTTATCTGTATTTTCTTTTTTCATNATTTCGTCGAGGCTTCGGATATTATTTTCTCCTTCCATTTTTCTACTTTTCTCTCAAGCTCGGANATTTTAAAACTNNCTAATTTTCTNTNTTTTAGGATCTGTTTTCCATTTATCCAGACATTTGAAATATTGGCGCTTGTACAATTATAAACTAGTTGGGACACAGGATTGTAAACTGGTTTTAACGCGATCGATGACATATCTATCGAGGTTAAGTCAGCAAGCTTTCCAACCTCGATGCTCCCTATTTTCTNTTCAAGACCTAAAAATTTTGCCCCGTTCAAGGTAATCATCTCTAGGCAGTCTTCTGCCGATATTTGGGTTGCNTCTNTNGTNACTGCTTTGGATAAAAAACTCGCTGTTCTGACTTCCTGAAGCATATCTAAATCATTATTGCTTGCAGCGCTGTCAGTTCCAATTGCAACATTAATGTTTCTCGCTAATAAATCACTAATTGGACAAACCCCTGACCCTAGCTTCATGTTCGATTCGGGACAATGGCCGACATGAACTTTGTTCTCGGCTAGTTTGTCTATTTCATCNGAGTTCAATTGAGTNAAATGAATTGCCTGAAGCTTTTCGTTNAGGATGCCTAGGTTCTCGATTCGAGTAAATGGGCGNAGGCCCGATTGATCTAANGAATCTTGTATTTCCTGACTGGTTTCATGTAGGTGAAGTTGAACTTTAAGATTCTTTTTGTCCGCTAGTTCAGCTACGCTCAAGAAACCTTCATCGGACACGCTGTATGGCGCATGAGGAGATATAGAAAGGCTTTGTAAAGGATTATCTTGTCGTTGATCAAGAATCGTAAGGCACTTTGCAAAGTGATCCTTTTCGTCTCTTGCCCAATTATTNGAAAATTTNAATATCGGAAGCCCGATTTGCGCTCTCATGCCAAGAGACGCAAAGGCACGTGAGGACTCATCCGGAAAAAAATAATTGTCCGCAACAGTTGTTGTTCCGCCCATTATCATNTCAANTCCNGCAAGTTGAGTGCCATCACGCACAAAATTCGGGTCAACAAGTTTGGCTTCAATAGGCCAAATCCAATTNTTAAGCCAATCCATCATACTCCGATCGTCCGCTATTCCCCTCAGCAAAGACATTGCTGCATGAGCGTGAACATTTATGAAGCCAGGTGTTAAAAGTTGTTCTGGTAGTGGGATGTTCGGGGTTTCCGGAAAAATTTTCAAAGCCTCATACGTTGGAAGTATCATCGAAATTGTGTTGTGCGATACTGCTACTGAATAGTCTTCCAGGATACGCGACCTTGGGATTACTGGAGCAACCCATTTCGGAGAAATTAGATAGTCTATTTTTCGGCTCATAAAAAATAAAGCTCTGGGTAATAAGTGGGCAATTATTTCTGCGTTTTTTTAATTATTGAAGCACTGAGCTCTAACCAAAAAAACAGCAAACACTAACTATCGAGTCATATTAAATTAGAGCGCAAAAAATCTTTAAAAACAATAATTTAAAAAGCCGTCATCGTCTAAAAAAAATTGAGGTCAATTTTAGATTCGTGTTAAAATTTTCGAGTGGACTTTGGTATTTGAAGTGTTTTTTTCGGTTTGTTTCAGTCCTTTTTTTCTTGCTAATCAAATCCTAATAAACAAGATTATAGATCTTAATTATTTGGATTGAGCAATAAAAAGTGACCGCGAAACACTGCTACTGGGTGGTAATTTGTTGTGTCAGATCAAAATGATAAAAATATAGGAACTATTAGCATCGAGGAGGAGCTCAAATTATCCTATCTCGATTATGCCATGAGTGTTATCGTCGGACGCGCTCTTCCCGATGTTCGAGATGGGTTAAAACCAGTTCATCGAAGAGTCTTGTTCGCAATGAGTGATTTGAATAATAACTACAATCGGCCCCACATCAAATCGGCTAGGGTGGTCGGCGAAGTCATAGGCAAATNCCACCCGCATGGTGATATGGCNGCTTACGAAACAATTGTTCGGATGGCTCAAGATTTCTCGATGCGTTACCCATTAGTTGATGGTCAAGGAAATTTCGGCTCGCTGGACGGAGATGGAGCTGCGGCCTCCCGTTATACAGAGGTCAGGATGGANAAAATTTCTCAGGAGATATTGGCAGACTTAGATAANNNCACCGTTGATTTTTCTGAAAATTATGATGGTACGCTGAAGATGCCNGAAGTTTTGCCATCTAGACTCCCCAATCTCCTCATAAATGGNTCAAGTGGCATAGCTGTCGGCATGGCTACAAACATTCCTCCTCATAATCTAAAAGAGGTGATAGATGGTTGTCTTGCATTGCTGGAGGCCCCAGAAATTAGTGTTGAAGAATTGATGATTCATATCCCTGGACCTGATTTCCCGACCGCTGCTCTGATAAACGGTCGCGCAGGAATAGTACAAGCGTATAAATCGGGCAGAGGGAGAGTTCAAGTTAGGTCAAGGTGTGAGGTGGAAACTGATGAGAAGACGGGCAAAGAAAAAATAATAATAAAAGAAATTCCTTATCAGGTGAATAGAGCTAGGCTTTTACAGAAAATTGCAGAGCTGGTCAAAGAGAAAAAAATTGATGGGATAGTAGAGTTGAGAGACGAGTCTGCCTCCGAAACGCGAATAGTAATCGAATTGAGGAGGGGCGAGGTAGGCGAAGTTGTCCTGAATAACCTATACGCGCTGACGCAACTCCAGAGCGTGTTTGGCATAAATATGGTTGCCCTGGTTGACGGCGAGCCTAAGATTTTAAATTTAAAAGAGGTTCTTGAATGCTTTATTGTTCACCGCCGAGAAGTAGTTACCCGGCGGACGTTATTTCTTCTCACCCGAGCAAGAGCAAGAAGCCATATTTTAGAAGGTCTCGCCGTTGCCCTCTCAAATATTGATAGTGTGATCGAGCTGATTAAAACCTCAACTAATTCTCAGGAAGCGAAAGAGAAAATTCTTGAACAGGCTTGGGTTTCTGAAACAGTTAGAGAAATGTTAAAAAATGTAAGTGAGGGCGCGACCACTCCTGAGGATATAGAGCCTGAGAGAGGTATGCAGGATGACGGTAGTTATTATCTTTCAGAAACTCAAGCTCAAGCTGTATTGGATATGAGACTAAATCGGCTTACCGGGATGGAACGAGAAAAATTGATTGAGGAATACCGAGAAATCATCAGCGATATTTCGGAGCTTATTGCTATTCTGAGTAGCTCAGAAAAACTCCTTGGGATTATTCGTGAAGAGTTAATTTCGGTACAGCAAGAATATGGGGACGAACGCAGAACGGAGATAGTCGACGTCGAAGAAGATTTGACAGCTGAAGATCTAATTCCCGAACAAGATGTTGTGGTCACGTTTTCGAACGGCGGATATGCGAAAACTCAACCATTAGACGCGTACCGCGCGCAAAGAAGAGGGGGTAGGGGAAAAAGCGCGGGAGCGGTCAAGGAGGAAGACTTCATAGATCATCTTCTAATAGCAAATACTCATGAGACGCTTCTCTGTTTTTCTAACAAGGGGAAAGTCTATTGGCTAAAGGCTTATCAAATTCCACCCTCCAGCCGAACAGCTCGAGGCAGACCTATCGTTAATATTCTCCCATTAGATGAGCGTGAGAAAATTACAGCCATGCTCCCAATCAGAGGATATGATGAAGATCGTTTTATTTTTATGGCTACTCTAAATGGGACTGTTAAAAAAACTCCATTGAAGGATTTCTCTCGACCCAGAAGCACTGGTTTGATTGCCATCGAGTTGGATGAAGGTAACACACTGGTCGGGGCGTCCGTTACAGATGGAACCAAAGACGTTATGTTGTTCAGTTCTGGTGGCAAGGCAATAAGGATTAAAGAGTCTGACGTGAGAGCGATGGGGAGAACAGCGAGGGGTGTGCGTGGGATTAGATTAAAAAAAGGCGAGCGGCTGATATCGTTAATTATACCGTCTGAGAATAGTGAGATCCTTTTATCCAGCGAAAACGGCTATGGAAAGAAAAGCAAGGTAGACGATTATTCTATTATTGGGCGTGGAGGGCAGGGAGTTATTTGCATGAAGGGCTCTCCGAGAAACGGGAAGCTAGTTGGAGCGATAGAGATCTCGAGCGGTGATGAGGTCATCTTGATAAGCGATCAGGGAACCCTAGTGAGAATTTCTAGTAACGAGGTTTCTTTGCAGGGACGAAATACCCTTGGTATCAAGTTGATAAGCCTTGCAGACGAGGAGAAGCTTGTAGGCATCGCGGCGGTAAACGAGCTAGAAGACGAGTCAAATACTTAGCAGGTTTCTTTAATTTAGAAAGATTACAGTGAATAAAGAGGATGGGCGGAGTCTCATGAAAAATTCTGGATCAGACGACAGCCGTTTAGAGCAGATGCGTAGTGCTATAGACAAGATAGACAAGGAAATCCTTTTAAAACTGAACGAAAGAGCGCACTACGCAAAAAAAGTTGGTGAAGTCAAACAAAAATTGGCTGGCAACGAAAAAGTCGCCTTTTATCGTCCTGAAAGAGAAGCCATTATTTTAAGGGACATCATTGATAAAAATAAAGGTGCGCTTCCTAACGAGGCAGTAGCACAAGTATTTCGACAAATTATCTCTGCCTGTCGTGCTCAGGAATCTCCGATGCGCATAGCTTTTCTGGGGCCAGAAGGAACCTTTACCCAAGAAGCAGCGCTAAAGCATTTTGGGAGTTCTGTCTCATCGGAGCCGATGGAAACAATCGATGATGTTTTTTCGATGGTCTCGTCTAGAAACTGTGATTACGGCGTTGTTCCTATCGAAAACTCCACTGAAGGGGTAGTGGGTAATACTCTTGACAGGTTGCTGGAAACTAAAATCAGAGTTTGTGGAGAAATCAAAATAAAGGTCACTCATTGTTTTTTGACGAACAATTCTGAGACACCGGTAGAGAAGATCTATGCTCATCAGCAAGGTTTAGCCCAATGCCGGAACTGGTTGAATTTGAATTACCCGGGGGTTCCTCGCCTAGCTACTTCAAGCAATGCGGAGGCAGCGAGGTTGGCATCAGAATCCCTGGGCTCGGCAGCGGTAGCAAGCAAAGTTGCTGGAGAAATCTATGGATTAAAAAAAGCTGTGGAGGGAATAGAGGACGAATCTAATAACGAGACTCGGTTTGTTATTCTAGGGTTAGAGAGTATTCCGCTGAGCGGATCTGACAAGACCTCGATAATTGTCTCTACGAAAAATGAGCCCGGTGCTTTATTCAGNATCCTTGAACCGTTTCATCTACACAATATTTCTTTAAGTTCGATCGAGACGAGACCAGCTAGAGATGGCAAGTGGTCCTATGTGTTTTTTATTGATTTTGAGGGCCATATTGATGAGCTTGTAGTTCAAGCCGTTNTGGAAGAAGTTAGANATCGTTCTTTAGCGATAACGGTTTTAGGNAGTTATCCTTCGGCGCTTGCTTATGAATAGNGACTCCGGTTTTTTTCGTAAGCTCGCAAGATCCGGGTTGCAAAACCTTGCCCCGTACAAACCAGGCAAGCCAATAGAGGAGTTGGAGCGAGAGATCGGAAGAGGAGATCTGGTAAAATTAGCCTCAAACGAAAATCCTCTTGGTCCTCCTGCCCGAGTTTTGGCTGCAATCTCGAGAGAGCATCGAAATCTAGCTAGATACCCCGATGGAGGTGCTTTTTATCTTAAGGAGAAACTGTCAGGCAGGTTAGGCGTTTCTCCGGAGATGATTACGCTGGGTAACGGCTCTAACGATGTGCTGGAAATGTTAGCCCGAGCATTTTTAGGACCGGGAACAGAGGCCATAGTTTCGGAGCATTGTTTCGTGGTTTACCCTTTGTTAACCAGGGCGCTGGGCGCGGATATAGTTGAAATTCAAACAAATGACTTCCAGCCTGACTTGGTCAGGACACTAGCCTCTGTAAGCGAAAAAACTCGAATAATTTTCTTAGCGAACCCAAATAATCCGACCGGCACCTGGGTGTCAAAAAAAGAGATTATTCATTTCATGAATAATGTTCCGAGTTCGGTGTTAGTTGTTTTAGACGAAGCCTATTTTGAATATGTCCGCAGTCAGCATTACCCCAACGGTATAGACCTCCAAAAAGATTACCAAAATCTTGTAGTTACTCGTACTTTCTCCAAAGCATATGGTCTGGCGGGTTTGCGAATAGGGTATTCTGTCAGCAATCCTGAGATTGCTGATCTTATGAATCGCATCAGGCAGCCGTTTAACGTTAATTCCTTGTCATTAGTAGCGGCGAGTTTAGCGCTGGATGAGAAAGAATTCTTAGATGAGTCTATTTCAATCAATGCCGATGGTATGAAGTTCTTAGAGAAAACCTTCGTTCAATTGGATTTGGAATATATTCGCTCAGCAGGAAATTTCTTGACAGTTGATTTTGGTCAAAACGCTCTACCGATTTATGAATCACTGCTTCAAAAGGGCGTCATTGTTCGTCCAATAGAGGTCTATGGCCTTCCCAACCATCTAAGAGTTTCAATAGGGTTGTCTCATGAAAACGAGAGATTTTCCGTGGCGTTGGCAGAAGTCCTTAGTAATCTTCGATCTTGAGAGTAAATCAATGTTTAAAAAGGTTGTAATTATAGGTTTTGGACTAATTGGCGGCTCGATAGCACTTTCAATTAAAAAAAATCGTCTAGCAAAAGAGCTTGTAGCTTGGGATACAGATCAGGATTGCCTAAAGAAAGGGTCTGAACTCAACATGATTGATGGATTTGCCGAAAATATCAAATCAGCTTCAGAAGGAGCTGATTTAATTGTTTTATCGGTACCTTTAGCCGAGATGCGGGGAGTGCTAGAGCAGATAGATTTACAAGATCAGATAATTACTGATGTAGGCAGTGTAAAAGGCTCTTTTGTCAAAGATGTTGAAAAAGTATTTACAAAGGTTCCACCTCGCCTTATTCCCGGGCACCCGATCGCTGGCTCGGAAAAAAAAGGTATGAGAGCTAGCGAGGCCAATATGTTCGAGGGTCACTCTGTAATCTTGACTCCTAATGAGGAATCGGACAAGGTCGCCTTAGACAAAGTCTCAAAATTTTGGAGCCGTATAGGCTGTAAAATTTCTCTTATGTCAGCAGAGGATCACGACGCAATTTTAGCTAAAACTAGCCATCTCCCTCATCTCTTATCTAGTCTTATTAGCGAGAGTATGTATGATGAACCAGATCGATCAGGAGCCTTAGCTCATGCAGCCGGAAGCTTCAGAGATATGTCTAGGATTTCTGCCTCTGATCCGGCTATTTGGGCAGATATTTTTTTATCTAACGATTTAAAATTAATCGAGTCTTTGGACAGATTTTTGGTTCGGCTTGAGAACATGAAAAATAACATAGCCTCTGGAAATCATTCTGAAGTAAAAACGTTTCTTGAGAGAGGGAAAACTGTGAGAGATCATTTTTCGTCTATCACGAAAGAACTTTAATATGGAAGGCGCCCGCCCCCCTGTAATAACTATAGATGGGCCCAGCGCTTCTGGTAAAGGAGCTGTCTCCGAGTTTCTATCCAGAAAGATAGGGTTCAACTACCTCGATAGTGGCCTACTATACCGACTTTTTGGGTTAGAGGTTTTGTCCCAAGGTATATCGCTTTCGGTTTTGGCTGACGACTGGGATGAGTCAAAAAGGTTAGTAAATTGTTTAGAAGCTAGGATTGATGGTAGGAAAAAAGTCAATCAAAATGTATCTTCCAGTGCGATTTCTATTGTTGGTTCCGTGGATGCTCGGACTGAACAAGCGGGAGCGTTCGCGTCGAAAATTGCTAAAATGCCTACCGTGCGCGAAGCTTTGCTAGATTTACAAAGATCATTCAGGGTGAACCCGGGCTTGATAGCTGACGGAAGAGACATGGGGACAGTCGTTTTCCCAGACGCTTTGTTGAAAATTTTTTTAACGGCAAGTCCTTCCCGCCGGGCTGAGAGACGTCATAAGCAGTTGAAAGATAAGGGAATAGATGTTAGTGTCGCGAAACTTGAAAGGGAGTTAGAAGACCGCGACTATCACGACTCTACTCGAGGATTATCTCCCTTAAAGTTTTTAGAAGATTCTATGATAATTGATAGCACTGACTTAGACGTTGAACAAGTCAGTTTTTTGATCGAGAAAAAGTTGGGAGAGATGTTGGAAGATTAGTTAGTGTCGGGGATGTTTGAAGTCCTTCCCAGTAATGCTCTAGCCAAGAATTTTAATATAAAAAATACGGGAATTTAGTTAATGAGTGAGAGTTTCGCAGAACTTTTTGAGGAGAGCCTAAAAACAGTTGACATGAACTCGGGATCAATTGTTATGGGAGAGGTTGTAGATATTGATAATGAGTGGGTTACAGTGCATGCCGGCCTCAAATCCGAAGGTGTTATTCCAAGGTCTCAGTTTCTTCAGGAAAGTGGCGAGCTTGAGGTAAAAATCGGTGACAAGGTTCAAGTAAGCATGGATGCTGTTGATGACGGTTTTGGTGAGACCTTGCTTTCAAGGGAAAAGGCAAAGCGAGCAGAATCATGGCAAATGTTAGAAAAGGTTTATGAAAGCCAAGAGGTTATTACAGGGTTTATAAGCGGAAGAGTAAAGGGTGGCTTCACCGTCGAGGTTAAGGATGTAAGAGCCTTCCTCCCTGGATCTCTCGTTGACGTAAGACCGTTAAGAGAGAACGAGCAGCTGGAAGGCCGCGAGATGGAGTTCAAAGTAATAAAGTTAGACCAAAAAA
>PARM01000030.1 GCA_002711495.1 Gammaproteobacteria bacterium | reverse complement strand
ACCAGCTGAACTACCGGTCCTTTAGAATGATTGGTGGGTGTTGCAGGGGTCGAACCTGCGACCTACGGCTTGTAAGGCCGTCGCTCTCCCAACTGAGCTAAACACCCACAAGACAACAGACGTATACTAACTCTTTTAGAGAATGACTAAAAGATCGAATCTCAGTATTCAATTGAGACAAATACGATCCAAAAGCTACGTTCGCAATCATTTCTCTCTATCAAGGTGTTCAACTACAGTATTCGCGCATGCTTCCAGGGTATCCTTACCAGCGTTAAGTTTTATCTCTGGCGATTGTGGTTTTTCATAGGGACTATCTATTCCCGTGAAATTGGGAATCTCCCCTCTTCTCGCCTTAGCGTAAAGGCCCTTAGTATCTCTCTTCTCGGCGATTTCGATTGGGGTGTCAACATAAATTTCTATAAACTGCCCGGTGTCAAAAAGGGCTCGCGCTCTATCTCGCTCTGCCCTAAAAGGCGATATAAAAGAAACTAGGACGATCAATCCTGCGTCATGCATTAGCTTTGCTACTTCGGCCACTCTTCGAATATTTTCCACTCGGTCGCTTTGGACGAAGCCTAAATCTTTGTTTAAGCCATGCCTGAGATTGTCCCCATCTAAAATATAAGTCCTGTTGCCTCTTTTATGCAGTTTTTGCTCCACCACGTTTGCAATTGAAGACTTTCCAGACCCAGACAAACCAGTAAACCAAAGCACTCGGGCCCGATGACCATTTTGGGCCTCTCTCGCGACACGAGTAACATTTAAATCTTGAGGATAAATATTCTTTGCTCGTCTTAAGGCGAATTTAATCATCCCAGCAGCTGCAGTAGAGTTTGTATATCTGTCAATCAGCACAAATGATCCGAGGTGCGGATTCTGTTCATAGGATTGAAAGGGTATGGGCCTATCAATGTTGAGCGTCACGGACGCAATGGCATTCATAGCGAGATCCTTTGACGAGAGATGCTCCATAGTGTTTACGTTGTACTCGAATTTTATATCGCTGATCGACGCCCCAACGGTTGTGATACTAGATTTTAAAAGATACGACCTACCTTGATGTCCTTGGTCTTCATCCATCCAAACTAATTGCGCCTCGAACGAGTCAGCTAGCTCAGTAGGATTATCTATATCAACAAGAACGCTTCCGCGAGAACAGTCTATTTGCCTATCAAGCGTGACCGTCAGAGACTGGTTTTTTTTCGCTTTATGAAAACTCTTTTTATGCAAAAGGATTGAATCGATTTTTGCTTCTTCTCCCGATGGCAAGCATTTTACACTCGCTCCGCGATCAATTGCGCCCGAGATAACCTTTCCAGAATATCCTCTAAATTCCGAGTTCGGGCGGTTAACCCACTGAACAGGCATACAAAAGCTCTCTTTCGATCCTTCATTTTTTTCTAAACTCTCAAGGCAACCTATTAAGGTAGGACCCGAATACCAAGGAGTCTTTGGAGATCGTTGCACAACGTTATCGCCAAGCAAGGCGGAAAGAGGGATAGAAGAAACCGACTGAAAATCTAAATAAGATTGATAAGCGCCAAAATCGTTTATAATTTTCGAAAAAATTTCTCGATCATAATTAACAAGATCCATTTTATTTACTGCTAGAACTATATTTTTTATACCAAGCAACGAGCAGATAAAGGAGTGTCGCCTAGTCTGAGTGGACACCCCGGTTCTCGCATCAATCAAGATAACGGCAGCATCAGCGGTCGATGCTCCGGTTACCATGTTTCTAGTATATTGTTCATGGCCAGGGGTGTCTGCAACGATGAATTTTCTTCGCTCCGTAGAAAAAAAACGATAAGCGACGTCTATCGTTATTCCTTGCTCTCTCTCTGCAGACAGGCCATCAACCAAAAGCGCAAAATCAATTTCACCAGCCTGTGTTCCGTATCGCTTAGAATCATTTTTTAGCACCGCAATCTGATCTTCAAAAATAAGCTGCGCTTCATATAGAAGCCGACCAATCAGAGTGCTTTTTCCGTCATCTACAGAACCACAGGTTATAAACTTGAGTAGATCCAACGAAGACTGCTGGTCAACATAGTCGGTTATCTTTTTTTTTGAGCTATCCATTGATGCTTTTCCTTTGCAAGTAAAAGAAGAGATTCAAATCTCATTCGCAAGTAATTTCTTCTGAAAGACTTAGATAACGCTCAGCTTTGATTTTTAACATTTGGCCATCATCAAAAATAGCCCTCCTGTTTTTTCTTCTCCATAGAAGCCGAGGCATCTGAATCTATAGTTCGCCCTTCTCTTTCACTTGTTTTTGATTCTAGTAATTCAAGTATTATTTTCTCTAAGTCATCCGCTTCAGATTCAATACCTCCAGTAAGCGGATAACAACCTAGGGTTCGGAATCGCACTTTCCTCATTTCTATTTTTTCTTTAGGGAAAATTTTCATTCGATCATCATCTACTAACATTATCATCCCGTCACGAACCACGATTGGTCGATCCTCCGCGAAATATAACGGGACAATCGGGATCCTCTCCACTAGGATATATTGCCAAATATCTAGTTCAGTCCAATTAGATAAAGGGAAAGCTCGTAAGCTNTCCTCTGGCTGTTTAAGACAATTGTAGATATCCCACAACTCTGGCCTCTGATTTTTTGGATNCCATTGGTGGNATCTGTTGCGGAACGAAATTATTCTTTCCTTAGCTCGACTCATCTCCTCGTCTCGCCTTGCCCCTCCAAAGGCTGCATCGAAACCATAAAAGTCCAAAGCCTTCTTTAGGGCTTGAGTTTTCATAATGTCGGTATGCAGTGCACTCCCATGATCGAAAGGATTGATGTTTTTTTCTATGCCATCCGGATTAACATATACAAGCATCTCTATTCCTGGCGTCTTTGAGAGCCTTTCTCTAAATTCATACATTGCCTGGAACTTCCATCTCGTGTCGACGTGCAAAAGCGGAAACGGAAGCTTGCCAGGATAAAAAGCCTTCTCAGCTAATCTGAGCATTACGGAAGAGTCTTTACCTATTGAATACAGCATTACGGGGTTTTCAGTTTGAGCCACTACCTCTCTCATGATGTGAATACTCTGAGATTCGAGTTCTTCCAAGTGGGACAAATTGGACATTTTCTTTCGGCGCTCCTCTATAGGTTGAAAAAAGACATTTTTATGAGTTTTTAGTGGAAACGGGGCGGTAATTAATTGACATTGTCCACGTCGTTTAAGATCGAGCAGTTCGCTAAAATTATCTCTCTCTAAATTTCTTAAAACAGTTAATCCGGCTCCGGTAGGCCAAATAAAAATTTCTTTCTCATAAATATCGTGAAGACTCTGAAAAAAAACAATTACATCCTTGGCCCTTGCTTCACCCTCAAACGAAACCCACTTCTTTGAACCCCTCCCATCGTTGACCATCAACAAATCGCCTTGTGGCCTCTCTACCTTCTGAAAAACCAGCGAAATCTTTCTTTTTCGACGAGCCTCCCTATGCCAGTTTTTAACAATCAAGGCATTCGGGGGGGAGCCAAACTGATCCTTTATATCCTCCACCAGTATTGGCTTCGGTAAGAGATTCAGCTGCAGCTTTCGTTCCAAAGTCCGAGAAGACATTTTGATTCCAGAGTCACGAAGAGTTCTGAGAAGAGCTTTCGCGTCCCAAACGAGTAATTTCGGTAGGGCAAGCTCTGAATTTACTTTAGAAGATGGCAGCTCGATATCCATGATTTTGTCTTAAAACGCAATTTTTTTATTTTTTATTGGATGATATCAAAAACTCTATTTTTTTACAGTTTTCGACAAAAAATCAGGGTGCGTTTGAAAACAGAGACGGTCAAGCATTTCTTCTAGTGAAACTTGCCAATCGGCGGGCTGACGACCAATTAAATCTGCCAGACTTTGGGAATTTAAAACACTAAAGGCTGGCCTCACTGCTCCAGTCTTATAGTCTTGAGAGGGCACCGGAAATATTTCCGGCGCTCGGGTAATTAATCCTTTTCTAATAGCTTCTTTTTTTATTCGATTTGCAAAATCGAACCAAGTGGTTTGGCCTGAATTCGTCCAATGATATGTCCCTGACTGAAACCGATTTTTNGNAANGATTAACCAGATNGCCTCAGCGAGGGCTCTGGCATAAGTAGGCGATCCNNTTTGATCAAAAACCACAGAAATCTCTNTTCTTTTTGACATTAAGTCNAGCATNGTTTTNACGAAGTTTGANCCGTATTCACTAAACAACCAAGAGGTCCTTATTACCATCGAACTCTTCGGAGCATGTTTTAACAGAGCAACCTCCCCTGCCAGCTTACTTCTCCCATATACAGACCCTGGATTCTTCTCGTCATCAGGAAGGTAAGCAGTTTTTTTACCTCCATCGAAAACGTAATCCGTAGAGATGTGTAATATTTTTGCGCTTTCTGACCTCACATATTTCGCCATGGCCGCCGGTGCTTCAGAGTTTATTGCGTGTGCTAACGCTACCTCGCTTTCAGCCCTATCTACTGACGTGTATGCACTCGCATTTATAATCATTTGAGGCTGAGAGGATTTTAGATATGCTTTTAGATCTTTTTCATTCGAAAGGTCTACTTCCGACCTTCCCGCGTAAGAGACTTTCATCCCTTTCGGCTGCAAATCTTTGAGACTAGTACCCAGCTGACCGTTCGGTCCGAAAATCAGAATGCGCATAAATTTGGTTCCAGATAGGGATCATATTATTGAAAAAGAGCTGAGCTTCTTCCAATCCCGATATAAGCAAGCCCATTCTCGATGCAAACGTTTGGATCGTAAATATTTCTTCCATCAAAAATCACCTGTTCTCTAAGCGATTTTTTTAGGATGGAAAAGTCAGGCTGTCTAAACTCTCTCCATTCGGTTACCACAATAAGAGCATCGACCCCTTCAACAGCCTCGTATTGATTGCCAGCATATTCTACTTCGAGATCTGCAAGTTCCTGAGCAGCGCTATTCTTCGCTCGCGGGTCATAGGCTACTGCCTGAGCGCCCTCGCGATAGATTCCCCGAATCAGTTTCAGCGACGGCGCATATCTAACGTCATCTGTACCCGGTTTGAAAGCCAAACCCCAGACCGCAAACCTTTTTCCTGCTATATCCCCTTTAAAATATTGAAGTATTTTTTCGAGCAAAAACTCTTGCTGAATTTCATTTCTCTTTGAGACAGCTCCAAAGATATTAGATTCCAACCCAGCCTCTCTTGCCATTTTTTCCAACGCCGCAATATCTTTTGGAAAACAAGAACCCCCGTAGCCGCAGCCAGGATATATAAAGGATGATCCTATTCTGGGATCAGCTCCTATGCCTTTTCGCACATTCTCTATGTCGACTTCATAATAATCACTCATTACTGCTATTTCATTGATGAAAGAAATCTTCATCGCAAGCATTGCATTCGACGCGTATTTAATCATTTCGGCATCTCTAAGACCCACAAACTGAAGACGATCGCATTTTTTTTCGAAAGGCGAATATAGAGTCTCCATTACCTGCCAACCTTTTTCACTTTCAGCACCAACCACTATTCTGTCAGGGTACATAAAGTCTCGAACAGCGTTTCCTTCGCGTAAAAACTCCGGATTACTCACAACGTGATACTCTAATTCGAGAGCTCTTTTTTTTATTTCTGCATCGATAATTGTTTTTACTTGTTCCGCTGTACCAACAGGAACGGTAGATTTATCTACTATTATTAACGGATTAACAATATTTTCTCCCACGACTTTTGCAACATCATAGAACTGGGTCAAATCAGCATTACCATCTGGTCTGGCAGGAGTGCCAACTGCTATAAAAAGGATATCGGTTGAACTTAGAGCATCGGTTAATTGGCAACAAAAAGACAAGCGGCCAGCCGNNAGATTCCTAGTCACTAATTCTGCGAGATCTGGCTCATATATGGGCATCTTGCCCTTTTTGATTTCATCCACCTTATTTTTATTAATATCTACGCAGGTCACGTTATTTCCCATTTCAGAGAAACATGCAGCCGTTACGAGCCCTACATAACCAGCACCCACAATAGTTATTTTCAAGAGCTCATCCCTCCAAACACAGTATTAGTTGCCTCAACAAAACCATTTAGCGTGCCACAATCAAATCTCCGCCCGGTGAATTTGAAACCGATCACCATGTTCTCTTTAGAATGAGCGGCTATGGCATCGGTTAGTTGAACCTCTCCTCCTGCACCAGGGCCCTGATTTTCTAAGATTGAGAAAATGTCTGGAGTCAGAATATATCGGCCAATGATAGCTAAGTTGCTAGGCGCTTTCTCNGGTTCTGGTTTCTCAATCATGTTAGATATCCTGAAAACTCCTCGCTCTATCTCCTTTCCGTCAATGACACCATATTTTTTTGTGTCTTTATTGGGCACTTCTTCTATCGCAATAACGCTGCAACCATATCTACCATACAAACTAACCATTTGGCTCAAAACACCAGGCTGAGCGATGCAGAAATCGTCCGCTAAAACAACGCCAAACGGGTTATCCCCGATTAAATTCTTTCCAGTGAGAATAGCGTGTCCAAGGCCTCTCATTTGATTCTGCCTAGTATAGGAAAAAGAACAATTGTTGATTATTTGTCTAATATCATTAAGAGCATACTCTTTTGACGTTCCTGCTATTTGATGTTCTAGTTCATAGGAAATATCGAAATGGTCTTCAATAGCTCTCTTTCCTCTGCCAGAGACGAAGCCGATATCCGTTAAACCGGCCTCAATAGCCTCCTCTACTCCGTACTGAATCAGAGGTTTATTGACGACGGGAAGCATTTCCTTCGGCATAGCTTTTGTAGCTGGCAAGAACCGAGTACCGTATCCAGCTGCAGGAAACAAACATTTAGTAAGCATAAATCATCCATTGGCAGTTTCTAAAGTATATCGCGTTTTCTGTGAAGCAAGTATCAGGAGCCTTTAAACGTTTTTCAACGACCATACTCGTCATCGAACCTCAAAATATCATCTTCTTCCAAATACGAGCCTGTTTGAACTTCGATGATTTCAAGATCAAATGGTTTTTTATTTTGCAACCGATGCCGCGTTTTTTCTGGAATAAAGCAAGATTGATTCTCTTTCAACTCAAAGACATTTTTATCAATAGTAACCCTCGCAACACCTCGTACCACTACCCAGTGCTCTGAGCGGTAATTATGCAGCTGAAGAGAAAGACTTTCTCCAGACCTAACTAATATTCTTTTGACTTTGTATAACGGGCCTTCTTTGAGGTTTTCATAATAACCCCATGGACGAAAAACTTTCTGATGGATCGAAGCCTCCGCCCGTCCCATTTTTTTTAGCTCTGACACCAAACCCTTTATATTCTGGGCTTGAGGCATCTGAGCCACCATTACAGCGTCAGGAGTCTCAACGACCATAAGATTATCTAAGCCAAGTCCAACTACAAACCTACTCTCAGCTCTTATCATGCTATTTTCGGTGTCTTTGATAAACACATCTCCCGAAACCGAGTTATTCCTCAAGTCGTGTAAGCTAGCAGCATGTATGGCATCCCAAGAGCCCAAATCACTCCAATTAGCATCAAGCGAGACTACGATGGCAGCTTCAGCACCCTCCATTACCGCATAATCAATAGACTCACTGTCAACCTGTTCGTAACTCGCTTTACTCACTCGAATAAAATCTTTCTCCTCTTTCAATGTAGACATCAAGTCAGAGATTTTTTGATGTGTATCAGGACGCTTTCTGCTCAGTTCATCGAGATATGAACTTGCTTGAAAAACAAACATGCCGCTATTCCAAAGATACCCGCCGGAATCTAGGTATTTTTGCGCAATGTCTTTCTGAGGTTTTTCAACAAACTCATCTACCAGACAAACAGCGTCTTCTTTTGGTTTACCTTTTCGTATATAACCATAAGCTGTTTCGGCACGAACAGGTTCGATGCCAAAAGTAACCAAGAATTTTTTTTCTGAGTAGGTAATTGCCTTTTGCACAGCCTCTAAGAATAAATCATCATTGCCAATGAAATGATCAGATGGGAGAACAAGAAGATTTGCGTTTTCCCTCTTCAATATATAATTCGCCGCATATGCTAACGCCGGTGCAGTATCCTTCGCAATCGGCTCCAGCAAAACAGTAAAGGACTCTATTCCTATACTCCTTAGCTGCTC
This sequence comes from Gammaproteobacteria bacterium, assembly GCA_002711495.1. GTDB lineage: Bacteria > Pseudomonadota > Gammaproteobacteria > Pseudomonadales > Azotimanducaceae > UBA9659. Next base: position 14,659 of record PARM01000030.1, on the reverse strand, counting down.
GGCAACAAGAAAACGGTGCTCCTCGCCACAAACTAGCACGGGGGGTGAAATCCCTTTTATCAGCGCGCAACGTCTTATAGTCTCCTGTAGCGGTGAGGTTGGACCATTAAGGTTTATGAACTGCTTGGGGAAAGTATCCCGAGATAACGGCCAAAGACGAGTGCCAGAACCCCCGCAAAGAATGATAGGAATAAGTTTCAAATTTTTATTGCTCTAAGACAATTTCATTTCGGCACAAAGTAGGACTTTTCCATCAGCAAATCGAGTGCCCTCTTGCTCTATCAATACTTCTCTAAATATCATTTTCATAAATTTCACCACCTTGGATCCACTGAGGTATTTTCCATTTCAAAACCGTCGATAGACTCTTCAACGATTGCTTTTATAGCTTTATGATCAGACGTATTGCAAGCTTTCTCCAGCGATCTGCATACCGACTCGATTCGGAGTATTTTCATATCCGTTTCATGGGAAACGAAAATCCGAGGATGGCTAGTTTTAATAAATTCCTCGGAAGCGAACAACTTTTCGTTCAGTTTTTCCCCTGCCCTTAATCCAGTGTATTTAATTTCTATTTCATTTGACCTATCATTTCCCGAGTATTCACCCATAAAAGATTTTCCATGCAAGTGGATCATTTTTTTTGCCAAAGTTTCAATCTTTATCGGCTCCCCCATATCAAGGACGAAAATTTCTCCTCCTCTCGCCATTGCACTAGCCTGGATTACTAGCTGAGATGCCTCGAGCGAAGTCATAAAATATCGTGTTGCTCTCCCATCGGTTACAGTAACCGGACCTCCGTTTCTTATTTGGTTTTCGAAAAGAGGAATAACTGAACCTGAGGATCTCATAACATTCCCAAACCTCACTAAGCTGAATATTTTACTGGATTCTTTTTCAGAAAAATTCAAAACGATCATTTCTGCAAGCCTCTTTGTCGCACCCATTACGCTCTTGGGGTCAACAGCTTTGTCGCTGCTAATCAAAACCAACTCTTCAACAGATGATCGCCGAATAGAGTCAACAAGATTCATTGTTCCCAGAACATTATTGCGAAACCCTGAAACTATATTTTCTTCTACCAAATGAACATGCTTATAAGCCGCTGCATGATAGACTTTATCTATTTGAAATTTTGAGAGAGTGCTCTCTAGATAATGTGGATCTGAAATTGAGCCAAGCAGAAAAATAATCTTGCTACCATTAACCGATTTTTTCGCTAACTGCTTTTGCAAGTTGTAAAGACCTATCTCGGAGTGGTCCAATAGAATTAGACTCAGTGGCTCATGCTGCAGTATTGTATGGGACAACTCTGAACCAATTGTTCCCGCCGCACCCGTGATTAAAATATTTTTACTTTTTACAGCGGCATGCATGAGCTCTCTNTTCGGAGGCACAACCCTTCGACCCAATAGATCGCCTATACCGACCTCTTGAAGAGAGGACCGATCCAATCTGCCTGCTAAAAAATCATTTATTTTCGGCAAAGCGCTTATAAGAACAGGCAGGTCAGAAAGTCTATCCAAGACAGCCAATCCCGAAGGTTGTTCTTTTAGATCGTCAGCCACGAAAATTCTTTTTATTTTTAAATGACGCGTGAGTCTTTTAATGTTCTCTAAGTCATAGACCCGTACCCCATGTATTAGGGTTCTTCGTTTCTCTTTATTTGCNTCAACAAAAGCTACAAGTTGATAACGTTGATCATTGAGCAGCAAGAGCGCGAGCTGCGCGCCAGATTGGTCAGCTCCATAAATCGCAACGGGCTCAGGATTTGGTCGAACATAAAACATACGAGACACNTAATTAATACCNAAGATTCGNGCGCCATAAAGCAATGAAACAGCAATGAACCAGAAAATAATTGGAACTGATCTCGGAAATGAGGCCACCTCAAAAACGAATGCGGTCAAAGATGCTGTTAGCGCTGATGCCAGAACACCTCCCATGATAGGTCGAAGAATACTAAACCCTGTGTAGTGCACGATTACTCTATATAACCCGAGTTTTGAGAGAACAAATGCGCCAACAACGGGAACTAGGGGAAACTGCCACCAAAATAGCGACATATCCTTGCTCAGATCTCCGTAACGAAGAGCTATGGAAAGCCATAACGCAAAACAAAGGAGAACTAAATCAAGACTGATTAACCCTATTAACCTGGTTTTAGCGCGCAAGTTCACTTAGTTTTTTTCTCAAACATTTACTTGTCTCGGAGGAAATGAGGCCTAACCTGCCCAGCACCAGAATAAAGGTGAACCACTAATAAAGGAAGCATGGCGGCAATAAAAATTTGGCTCCCTGTTTGCGGATTNAGAAAGCAAAATAAGGCCATTGGAAACAACCAAAATAAGTTGCAAAAATGAACTACCATTAAGGCCTTCCAAACCCCAAATATTCTGCTTAAATGCTGATAGGCATGAGATTGATGTTTTTTAGCAAGATTTTCTCCCCTAAGCAAACGAACTATGGCGGTAGAGGTTCCATCTACTATGAACCAACCTAAAAGAATCAACCAACACCATACTGGAACATCGACTTCATGCAAAAGAGTGATTCCGAAAAAGAATCCTAAAAAGATACTCCCGGAATCACCCATTAAAATTTTAGCTTTCGGCAGATTTAGAACTAGAAAACCAATTAGTGGCCCTATCAAAAAAAACAAAAAAGGAGAAGGTGTCGATTTACCAAAAATCAGACTTATAAGTGAAACTGAGAGTAGAACAAAAATAGCTTGGCTGGCAGCCAAGCCATCAATACCATCCATAAAGTTATAAAGATTGGTCATCCACAAAAGAAGAAATACCGAGACCGAGAGGCTTATTATTGAAAAATTTTGGGGTTCAAGCGCTGAAAGAAGTCCTGATGGCTGTGTAAGGGCAACGAAACAAAGTGAGGTCAAGAAATAAAAAACCAAGCGGGGAAACCAAGGAAGTTCGCAGATATCATCTAGAAAACCAGCTACAGACATTACAAAAAGCGGTGCTAAGTAAAAGAACAGGTCTGCTCTCTCAAGAAAATTATATCCAGCACTCTGAAAAATCAGTCCAGCAATTATGTAAACACTGGAAAAAACAAGACCAGCCCCTGATGGCAGATTGCTGTGGGGATTTTGGGTAGGATCGACCGAGCCGTTGANAGCNAAAAGTATAGCAGACCAAAACCTCGGAAAGAACAAGAGCAGAAGAAAACAAAAAAAAGTGCTCGTAGCAATAAAGATCAGAAATGGAAGATGCTCGACGGCCTNAGTTAGAATGACAAAAATTTCCAAAAGAGAGCCATTTTTTGAGGAAGATAAGACAGTTCAGACAGTATGATCGCTTTCATCGCACTAGACCTTAAGTTTGGTCGGGACGGCAGGATTTGAACCTACGACCACCACACCCCCAGTGTGGTGCGCTACCAGACTGCGCCACGCCCCGAGTAGTTTCCTTTTTTTTTAAAAATACAAACCCAGATTTTATAGTTGTTCAAAGCAGCGTTACGAGACAATTTTTCTTTCTTTTTAGTCGAGTCACTGACTACAAGGAATTTATGCCTTCAAAATTAGTAAGATCTCATTCAGCTCTGATAGTGTCTGATTGATCAGCTGCTTATATCTCGATTTATTCTCCTTAGCCTTTTCACCAATGAGTTGTTTCCTTGCNCCTTCTGTGGTGAAGCCCTCCTCGTAGAGCAAAGATCTAATCAACCGTATTGTAAGCAGATCCTCTCGTTGATAGTACCTTCTGTTACCTTTTCTCTTCACTGGATTAAGCTGTGTAAATTCTTGTTCCCAATACCTAAGCACGTGAGGCTTGACCAAGCACAAGGAACTTACTTCACCTATAGTGAAATATCGTTTCCCTGGTATGGTAGGCAAGTCACTCTTGTTTTTCTGGTCCAGCATAGATCTCTACTCTAGCCTTTAATTTCTGACCGGGCCTAAAAGTAACTACTCTTCGCGCAGATATNGGAATGTCCTCGCCTGTTTTCGGGTTTCTTCCAGGCCTTTGACGCTTATCCCTCAATTCGAAATTGCCGAACCCGGAAAGCTTAACCTCTTCATTTGCTTCAAGGGACACTCGAATTTCCTCGAAAAACAAGTCTACTAAATCTTTTGCTTCGCGCTTATTTATACCAAGTTCCAAATAAAGCGTCTCAGCAATCTCGGCTTTCGTTAGTGCTGTCACTCTTATTCCCTAAGCTGAGCTTTTAATTTAGACCTTAAATGGTTGACAATATTTGACACTGCGGTGTCAACCTCAACATCCGTAAGAGTGCGTGATGCTTCTTGGAAGGTCAACCCTAATCCTATACTTTTTCTATTTAAATCAATACCNCCGCCCTGATAGACATCAAAAACNACCAANNCTTTAAGNAAATCAGAGCATTGTTTAACGAGGGAAATTATCTCTGAAACTTCAGTCGTCCGATCGACGATAAAGGATAGATCTCTTCTTATCTCAGGGAATTTCGAAAGTTTTTTACTCTGAACAACTCTCTCACCACCGAAAAAAGATAGATCGATTTCGCAAAGAAAAACCTTCTCACGAATCCCAAGTTCTTTTTGTATCCGAGCTTCTAGTTGACCTAAGGTTCCACACTTCTCACCTTCAATCAATACATCTGCAGACTGACCAGGATGAAAAGCNGGATTTGAACTCCTTACAAAACAAATTTCTTTATCAACCCGAGCCAGAAGTAAAAGGCTTTCTAGATCCCCTTTGAGATCGAAAAACCCTATCTCATCTGTTTCGCTAGTCCAATTCTCCTGATTTTTCTGCCCTGTCGCCACAAAAGCGATTTTTTTTTCTTGTCTGATGTTTTTGAGAGATAGTCCCTCTTTTCTTTTCTTTAAATTAAAACAAAGACCAATCTCAAAAAGTCTTACCCGATCTTTCTGACGGTTAAGGTTGTACAAAACGGCCTTTAGTAAGCCAGGCCATATGCTGTTCCGCATCGAGGACATCTCAGATGAAAGAGGGTTAGCTAAATGAATGATATCTTCTTCCGGGTTCAGTAATTTTGAGGTTTGAGCATCAACAAAACTATAGGTAATTGCCTCGTTATAACCTCGTGAAACAAGATGTCCTGCTATTTTTTTTTGTAGCGAACGATCACCGCGCAATGGTGCAATTTCTAAATTCGCTGAGAGTGTTCGGCTTGGTAGCCGATCGTAACCAAAAGATCTTCCAATTTCCTCTATCAAGTCTATCTCTAAACTTATGTCAAATCGATGAGACGGCACTAATACTTCCCAAACACTTTCAGATCGCGCATCTTGAAACTTCGCCATAAATCCCAGCCTTGCGAAAATGTTCTCGATTTTTGGTTTTTCCACTGAGATCCCAAGAACTCTCTCAATCTGAGATGGTCGAAGCTTGACAGCTTTGACTTTTGGCAAACTCTCTTCCTTAACCTCCTTTATAAGAGGCCCTGCTTCACCTCCCGCGATTTCTTGAAGCAACTGAATNGCCCGGTTCAANCCTNGTTCTTGACCTTCCCAATCCACTCCACGCTCAAATCTATGAGAGGCATCTGTCGATAAGCCATGGATTCTGGCTTTTCCTGACAAGGAAATTGGAAAGAAAAAAGCGCTCTCTAAGAAAATGTTCTTGGTGCTTGCTGATACTGACGTTCTCTGTCCTCCCATTATTCCGGCTAACCCTATGGGCCCAGCTTCATCAGCGACTAAAACTGAACCGGGCTCGATAGCAATCTTATTTCCGCCCAAGAGTACAATTTCTTCTCCTTTTGTCGACCTCCTGACAAAAATCTTGCCTTCTATTTTATCAAAATCGTACGCATGCAAAGGTTGTCCTAATTCCAGCATCACATAATTAGTAACATCAACCACTGGGTCAACGGAACGCAAACCAGCTCGTCTTAACTTCTCTTTCATCCACAGGGGCGTAGGCACTTCGGGATCAATTCCTTTTAGTACTTGTCCTAAATATTTTGGGCAGTCGTTAAAACATACTAGTTCGATCTCTTTCTTGTCCTTTACTCTAGGCTTTAGCGGAGAAAAATCGGGTTTTGTTAAATCAATCTCATTTAAGAACCCAACCTCTCTAGCTATACCGAGTATGGAAAGGCAGTCGCCTCTGTTTGGAGTTAGGTCAACATCGATTATAGAGTCCGAGAGGTTCAAATATTCGTATATCGAACCGCCGATAGGCGCATCTAAAGGAAACTGTGCGAGGCCAGAGTGTTCCTCGCTAAGACCCAGTTCCTTCTCGGAGCACAACATCCCTNGTGATNCTNTACCTTTTACTGANATTTTCTTTATCTTNTCTCCAGANGGAAGAACAGCACCTANNGACGCGAGNGCCACNCGTATNCCAGGAACTGCGTTTGGAGCGCCACAAACGATTTGAAGTTCTTCGCTGCCTGTGCCAACCACACAAACCTTTAAATTTTCTGCGTTTGGATGAGGGTCTATAGAGATTATTTCTGCAAGAATCACGTTTTCTAGTGGTCCCGAGACAGCCTGCACTGAATCAACCTCTAACCCGGCCATGGTGAGCTGGTTGACGAGGCTTTCTGTATCCTCTTCGGTATTTACCCACTCACGCAGCCACCTTTCACTGAACTTCATAGATAACCTACCTAAATTGATCTAAAAATCGTAAATCGTTATCTAAATAGTGTCTCAAGTCGCTGATGTTGTAGCGCAACATAGCCAACCTATCCGGCCCCATCCCGAAAGCAAGTCCAGTATAAACTTCTGAGTCTATCCCAGCGCTTTGCAATACTCTGGGGTGAACCATCCCAGAACCCATAACTTCGAGCCAACCAGTGTGGCTGCAAACTCTGCACCCCTCTCCATTGCAATTGACACACGAGACATCCACTTCAGCTGAGGGTTCAGTAAAAGGGAAATAAGAAGGCCTAAATCTGACNTTCAACTCCTCTATCTCAAAAAATGCCCGCAGAAACTGAATTATCATGCCCTTCAGATCAGCNAATGTGACGTTGGTATCAACAACTAGACCTTCAACTTGATGAAACATAGGCAAATGGGAAGGGTCGGGTTGATCAACTCTGAAGACTCGACCAGGACAAATTATTCTAATAGGTGGCTTTTGATCTTCCATCACTCTCACTTGAACGGGCGAGGTATGGGTCCTAAGCAGCAATTCTTTATTAAAGTAAAAAGTATCATGCATTGCCCGCGCAGGATGGTGCTTAGGAATATTCAGAGCTTCAAAGTTATGGTAGTCGTCTTCGATTTCGGGCCCCTCAACAACTGAAAACCCCGCAGACGAGAAGAAATTTTCAATCCTATCGAGAACCTGAGTGATTGGGTGTAAGGCTCCGGTTGAGGAACCAAGTCCTGGCAATGTAATATCAACAAACTCTGATCTTACTTTTTCTTTTTCAACACGCGCTCTTATTTCGAGCACCCTCTCTTCTAAAAGGCAGACTAATTTCGCTTTCTGTTCATTAATCAAAGCGCCTTGGGCAGGCCGCTCTTCCTTCGGGAGCTTCCCCAATTCTTTCAGGATCGCTGAAAGTTCGCCTTTTTTTCCTAGGTACTTGACACGAATCGATTCCAAGGAATTTAAATCATCTGCGGAAATGATTTCATTTTTCGCTCTTCCAAGAATATCTGCTAGAGTCGCCACAGCTCTAGTCTACTTTTTCAAAAAGCCATGTAAATCGATTTCGATCAAGCAGCTTTAGATCCTTTTACCTTGTCAGCCAGCGCGGAGAAGGCCTCTTTTTTATTAAGAGCTAGATCGGCTAGAACTCTTCTATCAATTTCTACATTATGCTTCTTCAAGCCATCAATAAAAACACTGTATGATAAACCACATTCTCTTGCAGCTGCGTTAATTCTCTGAATCCAAAGAGCTCGGAACATTCTTTTTTTGACTCGTCTATCTCTGTATGCATATTGTCCAGCCTTAGTGACAGCTTGCTTCGCCACCCTGAAAATCCTTGACCTAGCCCCATAGTATCCCTTGGCCGCTTTCAAAACTTTTTTATGTCTTCTATGGGCTGTNACACCCCTTTTAATCCNTGGCATTTTTTATTCTNCCAGCAAGCGCTTTATTAANGGAGCATCAGANGCGGCGACTTCCTTCATNCCTCTCAAGTGACGTTTACGCTTAGTACTCTTTTTTGTCAGGATATGATTTCTAAAAGATCTTCTATGCTTATAGCCCTTCGCGGTTTTTTTAAACCTTTTNGCAGCTCCNCTACTTGTCTTTAATTTTGGCATTGTATTACCCTTAATTACGCTTATTTCNTCTCTTGCACGATTCNAATTTAAGTTAAATTCCTAAANTTATTTCCTCATTNNCCACTTGTNTCNTTCGAGCTNGGAGTGGCTTTNTTCTTTCCATTCGGTGCTAANACCATTATCAGNTGTCTTCCTTCCATCTTAGGAAACATCTCTACCGTTCCAAACTCTNGTAAATCTTCTTCTATTCTTTTTANAAGCTCCATCCCTAGCTCTTGATGAGCCATCTCTCTTCCTCTAAATCTAAGGGTNACCTTNGCTTTGTCCCCATCGTTTAAAAANCTAGTAAGGTTCCTAAGCTTTACNTGNTAATCGCCTTCNTCCGTCCCNGGGCGGAATTTCATTTCCTTAACTTGCATTCTTCGCTGCTTTTTTTTNGCAGCTGCTTTNCCTTTTTTTGCCTCGAAAACGTGCTTCCCATAATCCAATATCTTGCATACTACGGGGTCCGCTAGGGGAGCTATTTCTACTAAATCAAGTTTTTCTGACTTTGCCTCTTTAAGGGCTTCTTCGATTGGTACAATTCCCACTTGCTGCCCGTTCGACCCAATTAATCTCACCGTTGAAACATCAATCTCTTCATTAATACGAGATTTCTTCGAGTTTTCTTTGATACAGTTTTCTCCTTAAATCATCCAAGGACGCGGATTATATCAAAATCCTAAGATTCGTCATTATTATTTATCCATCTCTTTGATCTAACGTGCTTGTTNAGAAAGACAATAAATTCCTCTTTTGTCATTTCTCCCAAATTATCGCCATACCTCGTCCTGACAGAAATCTTGTTGTTTTCAACTTCTTTATCTCCGACCACCAACATGAATGGGACCCTTTGGATTGTATGTTCTCGTATTTTGAGCCCGATCTTCTCATTTCTAAGATCTGATTCCACCCGAAACCCTTTCAGAGTGAGCACTGCAGAAAAGTCAGCTACGTAGCTCTCTTGGCTCGCAGAAATATTGCAAAGCACGACTTGGATTGGAGCAAGCCAAACAGGAAAATCACCAGCATAGTGCTCAATTAGTATCCCAATAAATCTTTCAAAAGAGCCAAGGATCGCCCGATGAAGCATTACAGGTGATTTCTTGCTTCCATCCTCAGCAATATACGTAGCTCCAAGTCTCTCAGGCATCGAAAAATCAACCTGCATCGTCCCGCATTGCCATATTCGACCCAAGCAGTCTTTCAGTGAAAATTCTATCTTCGGACCATAGAAAGCTCCCTCACCCGGCAGATACTCCCAATCAAGATCTTTTGAATCCAGCGATTCTGCAAGGCTTTGCTCAGATTTATCCCAAATTTCATCAGATCCCACACGCTCGTCTGGCCGCGTCGAGAGTTTGATCTGCAACTCATGAAAACCAAAGTCTTCGTAGACGCTCAGAAGCAAATCAATGAAGTTACTTACCTCTGTTTGAATATCTGCTTCCTCACAGAAAATATGCGCATCATCCTGCACGAAACCTCTCACCCGCATTGTTCCCTGAAGGGTGCCAGACGCCTCATTTCTGTGGCACGACCCAAATTCTGCGAGTCTAAGCGGCAAGTCTCGATAGCTTTTTAGTTTAGAGTTGTAAACTTGCACATGACAAGGGCAATTCATAGGCTTTAAGGCAAAATCTCGGTTTTCCGACGCTACCTTGTACATGCCATCACCGAATTTTTCTGCGTGGCCCGAGGCGTGCCAAAGTGACATATCGACCAACTGTGGCGTTTTAATTTCTTGATATCCATTCTGATTTTGAACCGAACGAATATATTGCTCAATGACTTGCCACAACTGCCAACCTTTTGGATGCCAAAAAACCATCCCAGGTGCCTCTTCTTGATTATGGAACAAATCATATTTTTTTCCTAACTTACGATGGTCGCGCTTCTCTGCTTCCTCCAATCGCTTGAGGTATGCTTGCAAGTCTTTTTTTTCGGCCCATGCCGTCCCATAAACTCTTTGAAGCATCTCGTTTTTTGAGTCCCCTCTCCAATAAGCTCCCGAAACCTTGGTGAGCTTAAAATTTTTCAAGAACCGAGTGTTGGGCACGTGAGGACCTCTACACATATCTAAATATTCCTCATGATAATAGAGACCCAACTCTTTCTCTTCAGGCATATCCTCTATTAATCGCAACTTATACTCCTCGCCCCGAATCGCGAACTCTTTGATAACTTCCTCTCTGCTGACCATTTTTTTCACAACATCGTATTCAGTGGCGATCAATTCTTTCATTCGCGTTTCAATTTTTGATACGTCCTCAGGCGAAAACGGGATATTTGTTGAGATGTCGTAGTAAAAGCCATCCTCTATTACAGGGCCAATCACCATTTTCGCTCTGGGGAAGAGTTGCTTAACGGCGTGGCCAATAACATGTGCACAAGAATGCCTTATTATTTCTAAACCCTCTTTATCTTTTGCTGTAATAATTCGAACGTGAGAATCCTCGCTGATTAGGTCACTCGCATCGCACAACGAACCATTTACTTCTCCTGCGATAGTTGCCTTCGCTAAGCCAGGCCCGATCATATTAGCTAAATCATGAACCGTTGTAGGGCTCGAAAGATCGCGCTTGCTTCCGTCGGGAAGCGTAATGCTTATCATGAGTCTCCTGATTTAAAAACTAGTAAGATTGCTTATTTCTTTTTTTCCAAACGAGTTATGGTAGGAATGGTCGGATTCGAACCGACGACCCTCGCCTTGTCGAGACGATGCTCTAACCAACTGAGCTACATTCCTAATCTTAAATTTTCGTTCTCTAAGAGAAGTTTACATAACCTTCTCGCTAAAAAGAAGGTTGAAAGCTGCGCTTAAATTTTGAAAGGTAAACAATAAAGACCGCTGCCAGAATCTTTTCAGACTTTTACCAAAGCCGACCGCAATTCCTCGATTTTATCTCTTGTTTTGGCGGCTTCTTCGAACTTAAGCTCTTTAGCGTATTGAAACATTTGTTTTTCCAAATAAACAATATCTTTACCAAGTTGCTCGGCATTAACAAATCCGTTCCTAGATACAGTTCCTTCTTTTCTTGCTAGCTCTTTTCTTTTCTTTGAACTTTTGGCTACGTGAAGCCCTTCCAGAACATCAGAAATTTCTCGTTCAATTCCTCTTGGTACAATTTTATTTTCTTCATTGTGTTTTAACTGCTTTTGCCTTCTCCTTTCCGTTTCTCTTATCGCTCTTTCCATCGAATCGGTTTTTCTGTCAGCGTATAAGATTGCCTTACCATTTATGTTTCTCGCTGACCGACCTATTGTTTGAATGAGCGATCTTTCGGAACGCAAATAGCCTTCCTTGTCTGCATCGAAGATAGCAACAAGCGATACCTCTGGCATGTCAAGGCCTTCTCTTAGCAAATTGATTCCAACTAAGACATCGAACTCTCCTAGCCTCAGATCTCTGATAATCTCGATCCTTTCAACCGTATCGACGTCTGAATGCAAATATCGAACGCGAACCCCATTATCACTCAAATAATCTGTCAAATTTTCAGCCATGCGTTTTGTTAGTGTCGTAATCAATACTCGTTCATTTGTCTCGACTCTTTTTCCAATCTCCAAGAGCACGTCGTCAACCTGTGAATTAGCTGGGCGTATCTCTACAGAGGGATCGACCAAGCCTGTTGGACGAACAACCTGTTCTACTATTTGACCAGATTTTTCAATTTCGTATGCGCTAGGTGTGGCAGAAACAAATATTGACTGAACTGGTTTAGATTCCCATTCCTCGAATCTTAAGGGCCTATTATCAAGAGCAGAGGGGAGGCGAAAGCCGAAGTTCACTAGCGTTTCTTTTCGAGATCGATCTCCTTTATACATAGCGCCAAGTTGAGGAACACCTACATGCGACTCATCCATGATAAGAAGAGCAGTGTCAGGCAAATAATCGTATAGAGTTGGTGGCGGCTCTCCCTCTGATCTCCCAGAAAGATAGCGCGAATAGTTTTCAATACCGCTACAAAAACCCAGCTCTTTCATCATCTCTAGGTCAAATCGGGTTCGTTGTTCCAAGCGTTGAGCTTCAACTAATTTTCCAACGCGCTTGAGTTCTTTCAAGCGAAACTCTAACTCTCGTCCTATAGATATAGTTGCATTATCCAGCGTCTCTTGGGGTGTGACATAATGTGACTTTGGAAAAATTGTTATTCTAGGGACTTTTCGATTGACTTCCCCAGTCAGTGGGTCAAAGTAGGAGAGCTCTTCTATTTCCTCATCAAAGAGCTCGACTCTAATAGCCTCTCTATCCGACTCAGCCGGGAATATATCGATAACGTCTCCCCGAACGCGGTAGGTAGATCTTCTAAGCTCAGTATCATTTCGTGTATACTGCATCTCAGCAAGTCGACGAAGTATCTGCCTCTGATCAATTGTATCGCCTCGATCTAAATGCAAAACCATTTTCAAATAGGCGACAGGATCCCCGAGCCCATATATTGCAGAGACGGATGCAACGACAATTGTGTCTTCTCTCTCGAGTAGCGCTTTAGTAGCAGACAAACGCATTTGTTCGATATGCTCGTTTATACTGGCGTCTTTTTCGATATAGGTATCAGATGATGGGACATAGGCCTCGGGCTGATAATAATCGTAATAAGAAACAAAATACTCTATCGCGTTCTTTGGGAAAAACTCTTTAAATTCTCCATAAAGTTGCGCCGCCAAGGTTTTATTTGGAGCCATTACTAAGGTGGGCCTCTGTAACTTTTCGATAACTTTTGCGATAGTAAAAGTTTTTCCCGAACCGGTAACTCCAAGCAGAGTCTGGTACCCGAGCCCAGATTCAATACCCTCAATAAGTGAGTTTATAGCTTCAGGTTGATCACCAGCAGGCGAGTACTTGGACTCAATTTTAAATTTTTTCTTCAACATAATCGTTTAAATGACACACCGCTATTAATGCTTATTGACGATTTCCAAATGGGTCTTTAAACTTTCCCATTAATTATTCTTCCCCGATAGCTCAGTTGGTAGAGCAAATGACTGTTAATCATTGGGTCCCTGGTTCGAGCCCAGGTCGGGGAGCCAATTATCGAGAGAATTTAGTCGGCCTCTCAGGCAAGGCAATTCTTCTCTTCGAATGGAAAAATCCAACCGAGTGAGGAAAATCTCACGGTTCATCGCGCATAGTTAAATGATCACCACGTGGCGGACTCATAGACTTTTGCTTCATCCTTGAGACGAGAGAAACACCGTAACCGACTATTACTCCTAAAGTAAAAAAAGCTAGTAACCACCAACTCAAAGGCCACTGAGGCGACGAATATATAAGGAAAGTTAGACCTACTCTCTTCGTATTATCAATCGACAGTAGAAACGCTAAGAGAAAAAGAAAACCAAAAATAAAAAACCGAACAAATACTCTATAAAAAGCTATTTCTCCACGCCAATGATAATTTCCTAAACAAACTAAGTTGATCGCCCGATCAAATCCTATTAAACCGACTCTAAGCTCGGCGTGGCAGCGTCAAAGTTCACTCTCTCGCGAAGTTCTTTACCCGGTTTGAAATGCGGAACGTGTTTGCCTCGCAATGACACTTTTTCTCCAGTTTTCGGATTTCTACCCATCCTTGGAGCGCGATAGTGGAGACAAAAACTCCCAAAGCCACGTATTTCTATCCTTTCTCCCGACGAGAGCCTATCAGCCATTTTCTCAATAATAGTTTTTACAGAAAGCTCAACGTCTCTGTACGATAGTTGTCCCTGTGAAAAGGATATTTTCTCTATTAGGTCTGATTTAGTCATTTTTAGAGCAAAGGTCTATCCTATCTCTTAGCTTTTTCCCGATTCCTCTTCTGAACCATCCATCTTTTTCTTTATTAAATCGCCAATAGTGGTCGGCTGAACTTCATCGCTCTTTTCTCGATGTTCACGAACGGCTAATTCTTCTTCTGCCATCGCCTTAGCTTTTTTGGAAACAGCAATTGATCTTGATTTCCTATCTATTGCAATAATCGCCACTTCAATCTCTTCACCTAAGGATACGGCGTTTCTGGCGTCATCGACTCTGTCAATACTGATCTCTCCAACTTTTAGAGACGCTTCAACATCTTCAGCGAGAACCAGGATCGCTTGTTTTGCATCGACTTCCTTTACGGTTCCTTTAACTATTGATCCTTTATCTCGCTCAGAAACAAACTCCATAAATGGGTCATTTTCAAGTTGCTTAAGCCCCAATGAGATTCTTTCTCTCTCAGCATCTATTGCAAGAATCACTGTCTCTATTTCATCGCCCTTGGTAAAAAGACGCACCGCCTGTTCTCCGGGCTCGGTCCATGAAATATCCGACAAATGGACCAACCCATCAATATTTCCATCTAATCCTATAAAAATCCCAAAATCTGTTATCGACTTGATGTATCCCTTTATCTTATCTCCCTTTTCTCTGGTCTTAGCGAACTCTTCCCAGGGGTTTCCCAGACACTGTTTAATACCTAACGAGATTCG
>PARM01000029.1 GCA_002711495.1 Gammaproteobacteria bacterium | reverse complement strand
TAGGTTTAGCTTTAGGGGATAGAGCAGATTCATCTCTTATCCCTCACGATAAGAAAAAGACCGAAATAAATGCTCGGTTTGATTTGCGAGACCAGCCCAAAGCCCTGGAGTGGCTGCAAAGCAGACAATTGGACGATGACGAGCAGTGCATATTACGTCGAATAATCCAGAAGGAAGGGCCATCCAGAGCTTTCATCAACGGCACCCCAATTACGCTGTCGGAACTCAAAACGTTTAGTCAAATGCTTCTCGACGTCCACTCCCAGCACGAACACCAACTGCTTCTAAAGAAAAATCACCAATTAAACTTACTAGATAAATACGCGGGTTTAGAAAAACAAAAAGAAAGGGTCTCGTCAGTCTTTCAGAAGTTACGAGAGACTAAAGCAGAGTTAAAGGTTATCGAAAGCACGAGGGTTGAGATTCTTGCAAAGGAGCAACTACTCAGATACCAGTTAGACGAACTGGAAACGCTAGGCCTAAAACGAGGAGAGACAAACAGACTGGAGTCTTCCTATAAAGAATTTCAGAAAACTGCTCAGAACAGAAAAAAAATTGAACAGACGTTAGCACTAATCAACGGAGAGCAGGATCAAGACATCCTCTCACTCATAAACAGAGCCAGAAAAAATCTATCTGAGATAGATAGTGAACATCTACTTCAAATTGAAGATTTATTTGAATCTTCCCTTATTCAGGTAGAGGAAGCATCAAAGGATCTATCAGCTTTCCTTGAAAATTTTGATGAGAGCTCGCTGAAGCTAAAGGAAATCGAAGATCGTTTGGGTCTTATTTATGAAATAGCGAGAAAGCACAAAGTTCAACCTGAAGAACTAATTGACCTTCGTGAAAATATAGGGAAAACACTCTCAGGACTTGACGCGTCCGAGCAAACCTACCGTCAACTCAACATATCTTATGAGAAAATCAAAGATGAATATTTTAAAGAAGCCGTCGAACTTTCATCTAAAAGATCCGAGGTATCGGGCGGGATAGAGGAAAAGGTCACCGAAACTCTTCACAGCTTGGGAATGTCAGAATCAATTTTTAAGGTCGAAATAATCCAAGACCAAGTAATGACTCCTGAGGGGACGGATAAAGTCGAATTCTTGATCTCAACAATCCCAGGCGACCCACCAAAATCTCTCAACAAAATTGCATCTGGCGGAGAACTATCGAGGATTAGTTTAGCAATCCAAGTAGCAACAGTTTCCGGGAAAGACGTCCCTACGATTGTGTTTGACGAAATTGACGCCGGTATCGGAGGACCGACCGCGGAGGTAGTCGGTAACTTGCTCAAAAAACTTGGCCACAGTACGCAAGTTCTCTGCGTGACTCACCTTCCCCAGATCGCGGCCAAAGGCGAGACTCAGTATTTGGTAGCAAAAAAGCAAAACGACGAGAAATTATTCACGGTTGTTGAGGAACTTTCGGGAGAAGAAAGAATAAAAGAGATAGCCAGGATGCTAGGCGGAGTTCAAGAGACAGAACAATCTTTATCCTACGCAAAAACTTTACTGGAAGAGAACTAAAGCACAACTTACTGACAATCTGGGCATAAACCGTACATATTTAGATTGTGGTCAAGCAGAATATATCCCAAAGAATTTGCGATTTCGCTTTGTCTTGCTTCGATTTTTTCATCAGAGAACTCGGTTATCTTCCCGCATTTCTGACATACAATATGATCATGATGGTCTTCCTTAGACAATTCAAAGACCGAATGCCCGCCTTCAAAGTTGTGCCTCGCAACTAGTCCAGCCTGTTCAAACTGCGTAAGAACCCTATAAACAGTGGCCAATCCAATTTCTTCATCAGCAGCAATCAACATTTTATACACGTCTTCAGCACTAACATGCTGAACTGACGAGTTCTCAAGAACTTGGAGAATTTTTATGCGCGGAAGCGTAATTTTTAATCCCGCATCTTTTAGCTCTTTGCTTTTTTCGGGCATTTTTTATCTAATTATCGCCAATTAATTACATACTACCTCAAAGAGAGATAAACTACTTTAACTTTATTCGTCTACCTAGGTGGAGAGATTGTTAAGACTTAAAGTAATCGCAGTTATTTGCTCAATACTAGTTTCTGGATGCTCTAATTTCGGGTTCCCCGGAGTATATAAATTAAGAATTCAGCAGGGAAACGTTGTTACTCAGCAGATGATTGATAGACTTAAGCCTGGAATGTCAAAAAGCCAGGTTAGATTCGTCTTAGGAAATCCTATATTGCAGGACCCCTTGAAAAAAGATAGATGGGATTACGTGTACACGATCAAAGTTTCGGGAGAAAAACTAAAAAAGCAGACTCTGTCGATTTATTTTGCAGAAAATAAACTGACGCATTTTTTTGGTAACTATGTCCCTAGTGAGCAGATTCAGAAAGATGACGACGATTAACCTTGAGTTGATAACCACTTGAGAACTTTAGGCGCTATCCGACCGACTGAAAAATTAAAAGTTTTTTCAAAGCTCCGTAAGGACAGATGCTGCCCTTGCACTAAACAGACTGACCATATCCTCAGCGGCGTTCTCCAGAAGCGTGCCCATAGCTTTATCAATGAATCGTTTCTTCAACTCAAAACTAAGACTCATCTCGACCTTACACCCTAAATCTCCCAACTCAGTGAAAAGCCACACCCCCTTTAAACTTTGAAGCGGACCTTCGACAAACTCAATATCAATGAGATTAAAAGGGCTTAAACGATTTCTTGTCACGAGCTCATAACTTACCCCCACTTTTTTTAAGGTGAGTTTGGCCAAAACTTGATCACAGGTCTTCTCTAAAACTTTAGCCGAGGAGCACCAAGGAAGAAAATCGGGGTAAGCCTCGACATCATTCACTAGGTTAAAGATATCTTTCTGTGAAAACGGCATCAAAGCTGAACGATTAATTTGAGGCATCTATTTAAGAATACTCATCGCGAAAACTATGAATATTGCTCCGGGCGCTATAAAGCGCAAAGAAAAGATCAACAAAACCCAAAACAATCTGGGGAGATTGGGAAGTTGGTCTACGAGAATTTCTGCTTTGAGCCTCCATCCAACAAACACACTAATAAGTATTCCTCCGAGGGGCAAAAGTATATTGTTAGAAAGGAAATCCATAGAATCAAAGAACGATCTTTCCGGCAACAATGTAAAGTCGCTCATCAAATTGAAAGAAAAAGCACTCCCAAGTCCAAGAACCCAAGCAAATAGTCCAATAATATATGAGCTGGTGGGTCGCCCAAACTTTCCTCTTTCAGCTAGCCAAGCAACGGCAGGTTCACTAATCGATATAGCGGAAGTCACGGCTGCAAGTGAAACCAAAAGAAAAAAGATTGCGCCGAATATTTGACCTGCGACCATGTTACCGAATGCCAAAGGCAGAGATACGAACATAAGACCAGGTCCAGCAGAGGGTTCCAGTCCATTCGCAAAAACGATGGGGAAAATGATCATGCCTGAAAGCAAGGCCACAAGTGTGTCTAGTCCTCCTATGGTCAAAGCAGATCCGACAATTCCGGCAGACTTAGAGAGATAAGCACCGTAAGCCATGATAGCGCCCATTCCCAGACTAAGAGTAAAAAAGGCTTGGCCCATCGCAAGAAAAACTGAATTTCCTGAAAAATCCTGTGGTTTAGGAGAAAACAAAAAGCTCAGACCTTCTAAAAAGTGACCTGATGACGAAACAGCCCAAGTTAACAGAAGAATTAACAGAAAAAAGAGACCAGGCATTAATACCTTAACAGCCTTTTCCAAGCCTTGGTCCACGCCCCGAGAGGTAATAAAGATAGTTATTGCCATAAAAACAGTGTGCCAAAAAACTAAACGATAAGGGTCACCGATAAAGTCCTCAAAGACCCTGTTTGCATTTAATGCGTCAATGCTTACAAACACCCCTTGAACCATCTTGAAAAAATAAGCTAATGCCCATCCAGCAATTACAGAATAAAAGGATAGGATCATAAAGCCCGCGACTACCCCCATCCATCCAATTATTTGCCAAGCAGGGTTAGTCCCTGAGTCTTTTGCCAAAATTGTCATAGAAGCGATTGGACTATTTTTGCCAGCTCTTCCCAAAACAATCTCAGCAATCATTATTGGCAAACCTATCACGCAGATGCACAGAAGATAAGCTAAAACAAAAACTCCTCCACCGTTCTCTCCTGCCACATAGGGAAATCGCCATATATTACCCAAACCTACAGCAGACCCGGCCGCCGCTAGAATGAAGATCAAGCGAGAGGACCACATTCCTGAAGAAGAGCTGTTCATTTTACTCTCCGCGCTGCAGAGAAATCTTCCAAGGAAATGCCAAAAAACTCGGTTTGGACGCCCATTAAAATTATTTGCCTTTGCAACTTTCGTATAGCCTATAATTACTAACCAATTAACGTTAATAAGTCTACTCGTGGTCGCAAAAAAACCCAAAAGTCAATCAAACACTATCGTCCTCAACAAGCGAGCGAGATTTGATTACCACCTTCATGAAAAGATTGAAGCCGGACTAGTTTTAGAGGGGTGGGAGGTAAAAGCTTTGAGGGAGAAAAACGCCCAATTAGTCGATTCATATGTATTCATACAAAGAGGGGAAGCTTACCTTTCGGGTTGCAATTTGACACCAACAGCGTCAGTTTCAACACACATAAAGCCCGAACCCCAGCGGACCAGAAAACTGCTCATGCACCGAAAAGAGATAGATCGATTGGTTGGCGGGATCCAAAAAAAAGGACAAACATGCGTGGCGACTGCCCTTTACTGGAAGAATAACCGAGTGAAGTGCGAGATCGCTTTAGCGTCTGGTAAAAAATCGCATGACAAAAGGCAAGCTATTAAGGAGAGAGATTGGAACAGGGATAAGTCTCGTATGCTTAAAGAAACTCGATGAAAATTTACAAACCGCTGATTAGAAATTCCTTTAGAGGTTAAACCCCGTTATAATTTTAGCTCGAAAGGGGGCGACTTGGCTTCGACGCTGGTTGCGAAACCTGAGGTGCATGTCGAGAGGGTAGTGACTCTCGTTAAAAAATCGCTGTAACTTTTATAGTTGCCAACGACGAAAACTACGCACTAGCAGCTTAAACCTAGTTTAAGTTAGCTTGACCCGGGGCGGATGTGCCCATGTATTCAAACCGGGTGCTCGACTCATGGGACCGCTGCAAAACCCCGCTTGTGGTTGAAGCAGTCAAACATAAAGCAAGCTCGCTTTTTGATCCCTGCTTGTCGGGCCAGCAAAAAGTTAAATAATAGACAAAATAAACATGTAGAGCTGATGGCAGAGGACTGACGGACGCGGGTTCAATTCCCGCCGCCTCCACCAGAAAGTCTTAAAAAAGGGGGTAGCTGATAAGGTTTCAAAGTTTTTGAGGAGAGGCTTTTGGAGTACCGACGATTATCACAGCTACACTGGGTTATCGTTTTTGCGTTAGGAGCAAAAAAAATATGAAAACCAACCGATATCAAAGGCAATTCATCAAACTAGTCCTGAGACTTTTTTTAACGAGCAGCTTAGCGACTACCTCCATTTGCGCCTCCGCACTTAACATTTTGTTAAGTAATGACGATGGGTTGACCAGCAACGTCAAAGCGCTCTACAAGGCACTTAAGACCGCTGGGCACGACGTAATTGTTTCTACACCCTGTCAGGGGCAAAGCGGCATGGGCGCCGCGGTAAAATTCCTTAAACCAGTTAAACCACTGACGGTAGCCTGCCTGAACAATGCGGGCTCTCCAGGGAACCCCGGCGTCGGGCCGGTTACAAAAAAACAGAAAGCTTTTGACTATCAAGATTTCTTCTATGTAGATGGCACTCCCATAATGGCCACCGCCTACGGGCTAGACATTCTTTCCCCTGCCCGCTGGGGAGGCGCTCCGGACCTTGTGGTCTCTGGTCCAAACGAGGGCCAGAACGTTGGAAGCATTGTGATCAGTTCTGGCACAGTTGGTAATGTGCAGTATGCCCTCAGTAGAGGCATCCCCGCGATCGCTTTTAGCGCGGGCCTAAGCACTGTAGGCGAGGAAGATAAGTCAGGAAACCACACCGATAACCCTCTATCGCTCATCGTCGCTGATCACTCAGTAACGCTGATAGGTGAGCTGCTGAAAAAAGCGGACGAGGGTCCGATTCTGCCATTAGGCCTAGCACTTAATGTGAATTTCCCAGAGATGATAACTCCATCAAGCGAGTGGTCATTCTCACGCATCGGTAGTTACAACTTTTATGAATCGATGTTTACTGAAAACCTGTCCACGGATCCCATAGCCAGAGGTTCTGGCTTGAAAACATCGGTTTTTCCGGGGATCTCTTTGAGCTTCAACAGTAAAAGGCCCACCCCCGAGCAGCTGGAAGACGAGGCGGTAGTCTACAAAACAAAAATTACAGTGAGCGCCATGCAAGTTGCCTACGAACCCGGCCCTGAAGAGCATCAATGGCTGCGTTTACAACTAAGTGATCTATTTGCCAATTAGTGAAAGTCTAATTAAATGTCTCTTTGAGGAGAGCAGATAACCAATAGTTCGCGTCAAGACCTCATTTTTTTGTTTCAGCTTCGCCGATAGTGTTGGTCTCTTGAGCCAAATAATCAGAAGGCTTACTCTAACGTAATTACCCAAGAGCACTCATTTTAGTTAAATTACAGGCGACCTTACCGAGTTGAAATCGGAAAAAAAATAGAAATTTTGAAACATAATGAAAAGAGTTTTTCACTTCAGCCTACTCGCATTAATAATTTCAACTATTGTTTTGATCCTCAATGGCATTTACTTCGATATTCCGAAAAAGGTTCTGGAGGCGAAATATTCAAACCATTCGTCAAAATACCTAAGGCTAAGCGAAGGTGGCAGATTGCATTACAGGGATGAAGGAAATCACGACAAACATGCGCTGGTACTTTTGCATGGCTTTATGGGATCTTCTCTTAATTTCAAAAAGCTCTCTGCGTTGTTATCAGACGATCTCAGGATCATCTCTTTAGACCTCCCAGGGTTTGGTCTTACCGGAGCTATCCCCACAAGAGATTACTCGATAAACTCAGCAATAAATGTAATCAATGAGCTAGCAGAAAACCTTAATATTGATAAATTCTCTATCGGTGGTAACTCAATGGGAGGAAGAGTCTCCTGGAGATACGCATCAGCCCACCCTGAAAGAGCCTACAAACTGATCCTGCTAGCTTCTAGCGGAGTTGAAAGACCCTCCCAAACCCAAAAATCTGAACGCCCCCTTGCTTGGAAATTGATGGGATCAAACACGACTCGAAATTTCCTGGTACTTTTTACTCCAAAATTCTTTGCCTACCAAGGTCTAGAAAAAAGCCTATATGACCAAGCTCTTGCAACTCGATCCCTTGCCGAAGAGTTCCACGATCTTGTTCTTATGGAGGGTTCAAGGGACGCAGTTCTTTTTGATATGAATAGACCACAAGATGAGTCGCATTATGAACTTGAACTATTGCGAAAAATCAGAGCGCCCACATTGCTTATTCATGGGGAAGAGGACAACATTATCAGTGTAGAGTCGCGCCTTCAATTCTTAGAAAATATTGCAGACGTTCAGGCCAAAATTTATCCAAAGGTTGGACACTTGCCGATGTACGAGTCACCAAATCTCACAGCAGAAGATATTAAAAAATTTTTGTTGGAAAAAATCTAATCCAAGAAAAGATGTCTATTTAGGCTCTTCCCGTAGTTGATTGAAGCTCGAGATATTTAGGTAGACCCTTTATTTTTTTATGGTTTTTCTCAACGCCAAGGCTCACTTCCATTATGCCTTGGCAGATCCCAGATTTTTCTTCCGGAATGCTCTTGCGACTCGTATTTAGAGAAAAAAGCTTCCAGAGCATATATCATTTTCGCACTCGACTCACTCGTTGGCTGCTCAATCGCGCGCCGCTCGCTACCTTTTTCGCCCAGCTGGTACCAAATATCTTCGAAACTATTTTTCGGTTCTTTTTGGTAATAACGCACTAGTTTTAGTGTTCCATCATGAATCATTCTCGCGTTGCCATACTCAGCGTACTGATATCGGCGGAACTTTTTTGCTATCTCGCCTTTTATTAGAGGAACGAGGCTTTTCCCAGGGCCTACGTATTTAGTAGCGAGTTCGATCCCAGACAACTCTATCAAAGTAGGGAAAAGATCATAAAGATTGACGAACTCTTTCCTTATCTGCGGACCTTTCACTGCGCTCTTTGGACCAAAGATCACAAGCGGAATATTGATCGATTCCTGATAAAGATTTTGTGGCCTGGTAGCGTTTCCCTTCCCGTAAAGACCATACTGACCAGTCATATGACCATGATCAGACGTAAAAATAATATAGGTGTTTCCCAAAAGACCTCTCGATTCTAAGGCATCAGAGAGTTGACCTACCTGTTCATCAATGAGGGTTACAGCGGCCAAGTATTGAGCGATTTTCTCTGCATGAGCTAGTTCAAGTTCTTTGGCGTTGGTCAAAGTATCTTGGCCGCGATGATTCCGGTTCTTTAAAGAACCCTCGCTCTCTAACCCAACTATGTTGGAGCCAATTGATCGGTAGCTCTCAACAAGTCTCTCAGGAAGAGCTGAGAAAGGAAAATGAGGTTGGGTTAACATTAAGAACGCTGCGAATGGTCTTTTTTTTGCCCGATCGATAAATCGAATAGCGTTCTCTGTCAAGAATCGCGCTTGAATTCCCGTATATGTCTCGGGCACACCATTTCTGGAGAAATGGACAGTTCCAGAATGAAGATATTGGTTAATCCATCCTGGCTCTCGCTCGTCATAAGTTAAAAACTCGTCGAATTCTTCTCTATGAACCCATTCCCTGGTATCCGCGTGCCATTTTCCGAAAAGGCCTACGCTGTAACCTTTCTCAGACAGCTCTTCCGAAATGAGTTTTTCATCTTCCAACCAATTGTGCTGGGCACTGTCCGAAGTGCTTAAAAAATCGTGAACGCCGTGTTGGGAAGGCGTTTTCCCCGTAAAAAAACTTGCTCTTGCGGGCGAACACACAGGGACTGGGGCAATTGCTTCATCAAAGCGGACCCCGTTTTCCGCCAAATAATCAATGTTTGGAGTTCGTATTCTAGGGTCATATTGTCCGAGCGCCCACTTACCTTGGTCGTCTGTCATAATTACTAGAAAATTTGGGCGTGATTCAGAAAAAGTTCCCTGTGCAAAAATTATCATAGAAATTAATCCGATAAGGAGAGCGAGTACTCGGCCTTTACGATACATATATCTTCCTAGTTTTGGTGTTCCGACTGTTTCATGTCTTTAAACTCTCTCAGGTCTCGCGAACAAATATGATCTTAATTCTCAGCTTGCAGGAAAAGAGAAGCGCGTCGTCTCCTTGGTGCTGTGTGATGGCCATCGCTGGGTAATTGTTTTCCTCCTCGTGTAAAAACGTACACCATCTGGTCCATATGCACTCAGATCTCCAAACATAGAACGCTTCCAACCACCAAAACTATGATATGAAACCGGGACTGGAAGAGGTACATTGATTCCAACCATACCCGCTTCAACATTATCCGAGAAATGCCTAGCTGCCTCACCATCTCTGGTAAAAAGGCAGGCACCATTGCCATATTCATGCTCACTCACCAACTCCATTGCTTTTTCTAAGTTATCGACATGAACAACACAAAGTACTGGACCAAATATCTCGTTTCGATAACAAGTCATTTCAGGTTTTACTTTGTCAATTAGTGTTCCGCCTAGGAAAAACCCCCGATCCTCGTCGCTAAGCTTAGGCGACCGGCCATCGACAACAAGCTCGGCTCCCTCTGCTTCCGCGCTTTCAATTAAACTGATAACTTTCTGCTTATGTTCAGCCGAGATGAGCGGTCCAAAGTCGTTATTATTGTTTTGCGGACCCCCTACCCTCAAACCCGACATTTCGGTCTTAAGATTTGTAACCAAATCCTTTGCGGTTTGTTGCCCTACGACAACTGCGACAGAGATAGCCATGCAACGCTCACCAGAAGATCCAAACGCTGCTCCCGTAAGGGCTTTTACTGCATTGGGAAGATCAGCATCAGGCATGATGATCGCGTGATTTTTAGCACCACCAAGCGCTTGGCATCGCTTACCCTCGCTGGTAGCTTTATTGTAAACGGACTCGGCTACAGGAGTTGAACCTACGAAACTTATGGCCTTTATGGCCGGATCTGTAAGAAGGACATCGACAACCTCTTTACCACCATTGACTACATTTAAAACACCATTGGGCAGGCCTGCCTCATGTGCCAATTTAGCAACGTATAAAGCTGCCGATGGATCTTTTTCTGACGGCTTCAGTACAAAGGTATTCCCGCAAACAATTGCGAGCGGATACATCCAAAGCGGCACCATCACTGGAAAATTGAAAGGGGTAATCCCAGCAGCAACACCTAGGGGTTGAAATTCGCTCCAAGAATCTATTCCTGGGCCAACATTCTTTGAAAACTCTCCTTTCAAGATTTCAGGGGCGAAGCACGCAAACTCTACATTCTCAATTCCACGCCGAACTTCACCCTCAGCATCATGTGGTATCTTCCCATGCTCCCTACCGATCAAATAGCCGATGTCAGTCAAGTGTTCTTCAAGCAGCGATTTAAAGCGAAACATAACCTGAGCTCTTTTCACCGGCAGAGTCGCTCGCCAAGAGGGGTATGCCTTTGAGGCTGCCTCGATGGCGCCTCGGGTTTGCTCTGCCGAAGCCAAAGCGAGCTCTGATGCTTGTATTCCCGTTGCTGGGTTAGTCAAAGGCATCGTTGCTGTGTTTTCGGTGACGTTCTTGCCGTCAATTAGATGGCCTACAATCTCCATAATTTCCTCTTGTTTAACCCAACCGCGTAATAATTGAAATCAGTCTCTTAAATTGCAAGATGTGCTGCAAGCAAAAAATGTTTGCTGCTGAACAGTATGCATTTCTTCGGTAGAAATTTCTCTATCAACCGTTAAACGAAGTTGAGACGATGTCGTAAAATAATTGATTGCGAAAAGACGTTGATTCCTCAGAAACAAAAAAAAAGATAGACTAGGTGTTCCGGACCGTGCCTTGCGAGAGAGAACTTGAGAGAAGAGTTAAGAAATCAAGACTACATTTTGTCCTTTTCTTGCCCTGACCAGATGGGAGTGGTTGCTAAATCAACATCCCTTCTAGCGGAAAGCGGAGCTTTTGTAACTGAAATCTCTAATTATTCCGACCCTATCAGCCAAACATTTCATATGCGTGTTGTCTTTGACAATCGGAATTTAAATACCAACAAATTCAATTTTGAGTCGGAGTTTAAAAAGCTGGCGTCTGAGTTTCGGATGAGCTATCAAATTAGACTTAAACACGAAAAACCTAAGATCTTGATTGCAGTTTCTAAATATGACCATTGTCTTAACGTTTTACTTAACAAATGGAAATCAGGGGTTCTCCCTGCGATAGTCTGCGGGATTGTGAGTAACCACGAAGATGCCAAAAAGATATCAGATTGGTATGAATTACCTTTTTACTGGCTGCCGATAACCCCCGAGACAAAAAAAGACCAGGAGGGTCGTTTTCAAACCATTATCGACGAGTTAAATATTGATCTACTCGTCTTAGCACGTTACATGCAAATTCTGAGCGAAGACTTTTGCGAGCGGCTACGAGGGAAAGCCATAAACATTCATCATTCTTTCCTTCCAAGCTTTGCTGGTTCAAAGCCTTACCATCAGGCTTATGAGAGAGGAGTAAAAGTCATAGGGGCAACCGCTCATTACGTAACCCCCGAGTTAGATGCTGGACCAATAATTGTTCAAGAAGTTCGTCCAATCACCCATGAAACAACTGCCGAGCAGATGGTCCATCTGGGACACGATATTGAGACTACTGCACTTTGTCAGGCTGTTAGGCTTCATTGCGAAGAACGAGTCCAAATCAATGGAAACCGAACGGTAATCCTATAGATCAATTTAAAATAATCTCCCTCCTACGAGAGGTTTAAACCTTCATATTTTTCCTATCTCCGCCATTATCTTAACTTCTTGAAATAACGGGTTGGCCCTCCGCCATATGCTCGGTAGTAGCGACCATTTTTTTAAGTGCGCTTAGCCTCCTCCTACATAGCGTGGTTTTCCTTCTTTGGCGCCATTAGTGATGGTGAACTACCTGACATTTATACATAACCTTTTTGCATCTAAATTAAAGAGCGAGATTGCGATAAAAGCAGTTTTAGGGTTGCCTATGAGTCAGAAAGTAGGTTTTTGGTCTTTTAGGACCGGGGTCAAAAAATCGGCTTGCAGTCCCTATCCGATTGTAGTCGCCAAACTCCTCTCGCCCTCTTTCGACTTCCAACAGCATTTTAGCGACAAGATCGGGCCTTTCGGTGGCGAGATCGTTTTGCTCAGAAGCATCCAATTTAAGATTAAAAAGCATAGGCTTTTCGACCCTATCCATATATTTTCCTAGCCAAAGTAGATGTGGGGAGTTTTTAGCTCTTGGTAGAACTAATTTCCAGTTATCCATCCTTACAGCCTGCAGGCTTGTCAAAGAATAGTAGAAATAACTTTGCCTCGGCCTATAACCAAGATCTTCTCCTATGAGCGCAGGCAGGATATTCACGCCGTTTAAACCGTAAGAATCTGGTGCATTCCCTCCAGCCAGAGCCGCTGCGGTCGGAAAGATATCCATTAAGCTAAAAATACCCTCACTGATGGTTCTGGGTTGAATGGTGCCTGACCAATAGAAAACAGCAGGCACTCTCACACCACCCTCCCAATTTGAGTATTTGCCGCCTCTTAGCTCTCCTGCACTCCCAACATCATCACCCAGCTCTGCTCTCACCTCTGGCCCGTTATCAGACAAAAAAACTACTAAAGTATCTTTCAGAAGATTTAGGTCCTTCAATGCTGAGACAACCTGGCCGACCGACCAATCTATTTCTTCAATCGCGTCTCCGTAGAGTCCGCGTGGAGATTTCCCTCGAAAAGCATCGGAAACTGCTAAAGGGACGTGAGGCATGTTATGCGAGAGCAAGATAAAAAAGGGTTTATTTTTATTGTTTCGAATAAAGTTCACTGCTTCCTTCGTATATGTCTTAGTTAATCGATCGATATCAGCGGGGCTCTCTACCACTTCTTCATTTCGCATAAGCTCAACAACAAAACGGCTAAGGTCGACATCTTTTGTGAAACCATTATGCATCGGTGTTCCAAAAAAGTAGCTAAACCCTTGCCCGTTAGGCATTAGATTCGCGTTAAAAGGTCCCTTGCCCCCAGCTCGTCCGGGTGGCGCTGGAGGCAGCACAAAATCCCATGGCGCCTCACCATCTCCAGCCAGGTGCCATTTCCCTATCAGCGCAGTTATATAACCAGATTTTTCGAGCATCTCGGCAATGGTTAGTTCTTTCTCGTGCAGTATGGTATTCGGATTTTTTTTGTTCTCAGGCTCACCGACTAAAATCGGGTAGGAACCCGTTAGGAGCGCTGCCCGGCTCGGGCCGCAGGAGGGCTGAGCGTAAAAATTAACTATTCGGGCCCCCTTTTTCGCCATCCGGTCAATGTTAGGAGTTCGCAAATCAGCGCTACCATAGACACCGAGATCTGCGTACCCCTGGTCATCTGTCAAAATAACAATTATGTTTGGCTTTAGTCCGTTGGATAATGGCGGAGTAAACATCGCAAAGCTATGAATGTCGAACAGTAGAATTGAGATCGCTCCTAAAAACCGAATGCCAAGAGCAGATTTATCCGCCCTTTGCGTTTTGCACATAGTCATACTCCCCCCCCTAGGCATTGACAAATAATCAAAAATCGTGGCTTTCTAGAGTATTAAAAAAATTGGATAGTCGCTTCGGCTAAAAAAGACTGAAGTGTTAGCTTTCTCCAAAATAATCATACTCAGAATCGGATAATTAATCCGGCAAAATAAATTTATTTAGACCGATTTAAGAGTAGAGCAGTATGAACACAGCCAATAAAGAACAGGAAAAGTTATGAAACGGAAGACTTGGAGAAGGCTTCCTCAATGCTGGCGATTACATAGACAGGCTAGTTGTACCCTTTACGAAAAGTCTGATCGAGGCAGTAAACCCCAAGCCCGATGATCGAATTTTAGATGTTGGTTGTGGCGGCGGGTCTACTACTATGCTTCTAGCTGAGACTGGCGCGGGTATTAGAGGCATAGATATCTCGGCGAAAATGATTTCGAGCGCGAAAAACAGCTCAAAAGAAATTTCAAATATTTCATTCGAGACAGGCGATGCCGCAGACATATCACTTAGCCCAGTTTATTCAAAAATTTTTTCGCGCTTTGGAGTCATGTTCTTCTCGAACCCAGTAAGAGCTTTTAGTAACCTAAGAAAGGGGTTAAAACCAAGGGGAAGCATTACATTTATTTGTTGGCAGCCGATAGAGAAAAATCGCTGGATCAATTTTGCTGCAGAGACATTGTTGCCGTTTCAACCCAAAAAGGTTCCTAAGCCCGATCCCAGGAGCCCNGGCGGCTTTGCCTTTGGCGAAAAAGTTTATATAGAGGAGATTTTGAGAGAATCAAACTTCGCAGATATTCGAATAAACCCATTAGAAACCGAGTTTAACCTCGGAACATCAGTCGAAGAAATAATGTTCTTCAATGAGAACGTAGGCCCTCTGTCGGGATTATTAGAAATTTTAGACGAAAGTGACTCTGCGAAAGCCATTCAAACATTGAGAGATGAGGTAGAAGCCCTGATGAACGGCGATGATCTTTTATTGTCGGCAGCGNCTTGGTTAGTTACCGCCAACGTCGGATAGCAACAAGCCGCTGTAGTCTANCTCTCGGAGCTCCCTCACTGCCATCCCGAGCACCCCCGCTACAAAAAATAACATACCTTTCCCATCTAAATAACCTCCCAATACTTTGTGCCCGCATCGCCGCCGACTAACTTTGAAAGCCTAATGGGAGCTTTAACCGTAAATTCGTCCCAAAGAAATGTCCTCTTTAGCGAACCGCAGGATTTACATATCTGAGTGAGTAAAAAGATGTATAATCCAACNCTCGCTGTAATAATTGATAAAACGATCGCCTGAGTTTTTTCCATACACTCATCCTGTTTTTTTAATGCAAAAGTAGCTAGTTTTTGGACGGTTAAAAACTTTGGACTTACCTAATATTTTATCCTTCACNACTTTTGCTATAATNACGGCTNTAACACCTGGGCCGAATAATATCTTGCTCTCAGTATCTGGAACAAACTTCGGTCTTAGGCAAACTCTACCNCATATTTTTGGCGTTGTTTTCGGCTTCACTTTGATTGTCATCTTATCTGGTTTTGGTCTTGGATGGCTTTTAATGAAGTTTCCTTTATTTCAAGGAATCCTGAAGACCTGTGGGATGCTGGTAATCCTATACCTTGCCCACAAAATATGGCACTTGGAATTTATAGATAAATCACAAAATGTANGACCGATGTTTTTTCATGAGGCTTTTCTATTTCAATGGATCAATCCAAAGGGAATTCTCGTAATCCTTACTGCGATTTCAACCTATACGGATACAAACGAAGATTTCCCTGAAACTTTGCTAGTTATAACATCTATCTTTTTCCTAGTCGCATGGGGATCAGCCCTAATCTGGACACTAAGCGGCGTCCTAATCGGGAAATTCCTAAAGACAGGGAGAAGGCAATCTTGGTTCAATCGAATCTCTGCCCTATTGNTAGTCGCGACTATCCTNCCCGTACTAGTGCAACTTTGAACAAATAATAATCCANCTTNCCCTNACCNNAATAGNGAGTTAACATAGNGGNTTGTNCAAAGCTGAGACATACTTTGGAATTGAATTACAGNAAGGAAGAATTAGCGTTTNGAGACGAAGTCAGACAACTGCTTCGTGATGAGTTAACCCCCGAGATTATTGCAGGAAACAAAAATACAACCACTGCGCTTGGCAACAACGATGCAGCAATGGCNTGGCAGGCGATTCTCAACAGGCGAGGTTGGGCNGGNGTNGCATGGCCAAAAGAGTTTGGNGGAACAGGNTGGTCATCTAATCANAGGTATATTTTCAATAGCGAATGTGAGAAAGCTGGTGCACCAAAACTCATACCACTGGGTCTCAGGATGCTTGCCCCCGTCCTTTTTAAATATGGCACGAAAGAGCAACAAGATTATTATCTTCCGAGAATGCTGTCCGCTGAACACTATTGGTGTCAAGGTTACTCAGAGCCAGGATCTGGATCAGATCTCGCGAGCCTAAAAACAAGAGCCGAACGAGATGGGGATTTCTATGTGGTCAACGGGACTAAGATTTGGACCACAAATGCCCATTACGCGGACCACATATTTTGCTTGGTTAAGACCAACCCTGATGTTAAGCCCCAAGCTGGTATTAGCTTTCTGCTTATTAAAATGAATACCCCGGGAATCAGCGTAGAACCAATAATCACGATGGCTGGAGACCACGAAGTGAATCAAGTCTTCTTTGATAACGTCAGGGTTCCGATATCGAACATAGTCGGACCTGAAAACGACGGTTGGAAGGTAGCGAAATATCTTTTGGAGTTCGAACGAGGCGGGAGTTCCGTAGCGACAAGNCTGCATGTTGACATGGCGGAGCTNAGAATGTTGCTAGATCGGGTTGAAGGGGAGGATGCTCTTAAGGGAAGAGCAANAGAAATNGATATAAAAATATCTGCCCTCTCGCAAATGGAAACAGACATGCAGTCGAAAATTGGGAGAGGAGAAAAACCAGGTGCCGGATCATCTCTTATGAAAATTATGGCGAGTACGCTTGGGCAAGAGATATCTACGATAAAGATGGAAGCGATAGGGAATTATANTCTACCGCACAATAACCTCTTGCTGCTAAATGAAGAAGTTACGATTGGCGAACCTGAACACCAAACCATTTCCGCCGGCTATCTCAACGATCGTGCATCAACTGTTTTCGGAGGCGCGCGCGAAGTCCAAAAAAATATAATCGCTAAATCAGTTCTAGGTTTATGAGCTCTCTGAGCACTGTTAACTAGCTCCATCAAAAGGTNGCATTAGATCCAGCTTCGGTCTAGAACAATCAGGTCACTCGCATCAAAAGAATATTTATTCGACGGTTCTTCAAATACACCCAGAAAGTTGTCCAGAAAGGTTGACGGGTCTATGGCACCTGATTCCGGAGCAAAAACACCCGAGCGGGTGATCTCTCTATTCAAAAACATTTCTAGGCCGCAAGCCAANGGATATGCAGTCGCNTCTCCCATTGAAAGNTCAGAGGNGGAACCGGAGCTCAGCGTACAACCAACCGATGCGGGTTCCCCATCTTTNGTTCCGAACGCAAGGCCATAGACACTGGGTAGTTTCTCAGATTCCTCAACACCTGCACTTTGAAAGACTTTACCTTCCAACCAATTAAGTGTTCTCGCCGCTTGTTTTTTTGAAATTAACCGCCACTCAACCAAGGTCCGAATAAATTTAAGAATCAAAACGCTTTCCTCAATTCCATGGCACAAATTTAACGATGCCTTGATTTCTGGATAGTGGTGAGCGAACGTAATTGCTTCGGGGTGACCGAATATGTATGCGCTCTTGCCCTTCTTGCCAGGATAATTGACATATACTTTTTCAAGAGGTCGCACCATTTCAAAACTTCCATTTCTAAAAATTTTAACCTTACCTATCATTTGTTCGATACCATGCTCCATTGCAGCATTTGTTCCCTCCTGAGAAGATTCGTCTTCTGGAGTCGCTGCTGTCAGGTCCCATCCCGTATACACCCTCTCCACCTCGTCCAATTGATTCATCGCGAGAAGAGCTAAAAGATTTGTTAAGCCTGGGCTGGCGCCAAGTCCCACTATAGCCGTTAGGTTTTTAGATTTCGCCTCGCCGTCAAGCTTCAACATCTCCTCAGTAGGCTCCCAATCATCACAAATATCCATGTAATGACAATTAGAATTCAATGCGGCCTCTAAGACTGGCTTACCAAATCGGAAAAAAGGACCTGTTGTATTCAACACTATATCGTGGTGCTCAAATATCTCTGACATCGCTCTGGAGTCTGAGACATCCAAGCCAATGCCCGACACTCTATGATCAAAATCGCTTGCAAACTCTTTGGCTGAGGTCTCTACCAGATCGGCAATTGTGATTGATTCAATATTCTTGAGTCTAGCCACCGCTCGAACCAAAAATCGGCCCATGCCTCCGCACCCACCGGTAATAATAACTTTCATCTTTTACCCTCTTAGTGTTCAGAGCCCCAGACCAATTCGCCGGTTGATTAGGACTCGATTTCTATTTTAAAGCTCTCGAGGTTCGGTATTATAAAACTCAAGAAAATAGGCGAAAAAAGAAATAGTCTTCAAAAATTTTTTTCCATAATCCCATTAAATAAACACAGAGGGCAACAAATGTCAGAAGATCTCTCGCTAGCTACCGTTATATATAACTGCCGAGCAATGCGCAAAATTAAACCCGAGGAAGTTCCCGAAGAAAAATTAGTCCAACTGATCGATGCAGCTAACCAAGCACCTTCTGGCTCGAATTCTCAGAGGGCGCGTTGGATAGTGGTTAGAGACCCATCGATTAAGATACGACTGGCGGATCAAAACAGAAAATACGCTGAGCCTTACATCGCCGCGGACGTAAAAAATCCAGGAAACCCAAAGCTGAAAAGACTGCTCGACGCTGTGATCTGGCAAATGGAGCACATGCATGAGATACCTGCATTGATTGTCGCTTGCTTTGACTATCCTGAAAAAGTTGAAGGCATTGATATTTATAGGCAAGCAGGCTCGGTTTGGCCAGGAATTCAAAACCTTCTTTTAACCGCAAGATCTATCGGACTTGGCGCAGCACCCACTACGCTGTCACTTCGTGATCAAGATGCGATTAGAGACATTTTGCGATTACCTGAAACGTTCGCGGCGCTTTGCCTCATTCCTGTCGGCTATCCTCAAGGAAAATTTGGGCCCGTTACCAGAAAACCGGTCTCGGAAATCATGAGGTTTGATTCATGGAGTTAAAGAAATACCCGTTTTCTCTTTGACTTAAAAAATCAGGCAAAAAAAAGGGCCAGGTAATCTGGCCCCTTCTTAACATCTGGAAACGATCTCAGAATCTAAACGCTGCTTCTACACCAATCACTCTTGGTTGGTTGACATAAGCTGTTAAATTCGCGAAGTCAATTCCCCCGATCACGTTATCTTCATCAGTGATATTTCGAGCGAATATCCCTACCTCGTAGTTATTCGCCGTGCTTCGATAACCGGCTCTTAAGCCACCCTCAAATTGTGTATCAAAGGTATACTCAATACTTTCATACAGAAAGTCTTGGGTCTCACCTTTAAATTTCCAATCGGTGTAAACGTAGATTTCATCGCCATTACTAAGGGGAGCGGAATAGTCGATCTCAAAGTTTAGAGTCCACTCTGGCGCATGCTGGAAGGAGTTGCCGTCAATGACGGCATTACCGTTCGCATCAATCGGGTCAAGTATTGTGCAAAGTCCTGAGCCGCAAGGCGCCGTGGCCAAACCNGCCTGTTTGATACGCGTATCTGCGCTTCCAAAACCGGCAGAGAAAATCAAATTGTCCGTGACCGCATACTCAACTTCAACCTCGACACCAGCGCCAGTGCCCCTGTCTGCGTTCAATAATCGAGTAGAGTTATCGGCACCGCCGACCGCTACAAGCTGCATATCATCTACCGCATAGTAAAAAGCTGCTGCGTTCAATCTAACTCTGTCCCAGAGAGCCTTGTATCCAATCTCGAAAGAATTGATGGTCTCAGAATCTGCCGTGGTGACTGTCGGGTCATCTTGGAGGCGATCTTGTATTGTCTGCGCTCTGAATCCTGACGCAGCTCTTGCATATAGCTGATTTCCTGCAGCAGTAGTTTTTGAAAGGGATATATCCCAACTTACGTTATCATCCTGAAGACTTATTGGCGCTAACGGGGCAGGAGCTGTGAAGGGATTACGGATGTGCTGCGCATCCTTCTCGTCGTCTGTATAGCGAAGACCGAATGTCAGTTTTAAATCGTCTGCAAGCTCGTAGGTTCCTTGACCGAATACCGCCCAAGCCCGATTTTCAATATCTGAAGTAGAGTTCGCAGTATAAGCTGGTGCACCCGCATTTTGATTGCTAGAGATGGTCGAAAACTCGTCTTTAAAATAAAAAAGTCCAACCTGGTAATTGAAAGGCCCGTCCAGGTTGCTCGCCAGTCTGAGCTCTTGAGTAACCTGATTGGCTTCAATCTCGCTTCCGGTGTCAATATTTACAACGAAAGGTGAGGCAAAGGGGCTAAAGGGGGTGCTGGCTGGTCCTGAGGGACCGCCACACGTAAAGAGACATCCAAAACCGCCATCGATATCTCCTCTCGCTTCTCGATCATATATATCTTGNTAAGACGTNATCGAGGTNACCGTGTAGTTTCCTAGGTCCCAGTCCATTTTCAAAGTTGTCCCGTGGGATTTTATCCTNGCTGGGTTTCCGTTCCCGCCATCAAAAAATACAGTTTCTCGATCGTAGTTGTCATTTAGATCNTTGCTTCCNTGACTTAAGAACATTCGCTCTAAACAAAGAAGCCGAATTNCCATCTTGATCTTGGCGCTGATGGAGGAATAACAAGCTGAAATCATCGGAAGGCGTGAANAATGCTTGGAACCGAATCGCAAATATATCAAAACCGCCTAAAACGTCGTCTTGCTCGGTGAATCCATTATCCACCCAATTATCACGGTTTTGATGCAACAGAGAAACTCTCGCCATAAGCTGGTCTTCAATCACTGTACCACCAATCGCTGCCTCAATATTTCTAGTACCAATATCTCCTAGATTAGCCCTTACATAACCCTCCGACTCCTCCGTTGGTCGGCGACTAGTAATGTGAACCATACCGGCAGTGGTATTTCTGCCAAAAAGNGTACCTTGAGGACCTCTACCTATTTCAATGGAGTCCACGTCAAAAACCGGAAACGACTTAAATCCAACTTTTTCCATAGGCACCTCGTCGAAAACGATTGATACCGGTTGAGATGCTGCCTGGGTGAAGTCAGCGTTACCGAGCCCCCTCATGTAAAAACGGGGAGCCAGACGCCCGTTTGAGGTCTCTACGTGGAGCCCGGGCGCAGCTTGCGCTAGCGCAAGGATGTCCTCACCGCCAGCAAATCTGGCAGTAACTCTGTCGCCAGTCATCTTAGTTATGGAGATCGGAACCTCTTGAATATTTTCTTCCTTTTTTTGGGCAGTAACGACCACTTCTTCCATTACACTGTCTGCAAAGAGACTGGCACTTACTGTCAGGGCAACGACTGTCCCTAGAATCTGTCTATATGACATAGTTAAAGTCCTCTAAGTTCGAACAAGATACGCGAAAGNTAAGTATAAACTAATCGGGAAGTGGAAAGGTAGCATTAACGTTATTCTTATTTTTCTGGGGCATAGAATTAATCGANATATAGNGGTAGAACCTGGGCGAAGNTGTGTAAGCAAGTCTTTGGAGATTNACTAGACTTTTACAAACACCTTACCNACGTTGGTGCCTTCGAAAAGTGACGAGTATGCCTGAACCAACTGGTCCAATCCCTCTGTCTGCTGCATGGGAAGGCTCAAATCACCGGTTTCATGCCACTTCTTTAATATGGGGTTTATCTCGGGTTCGCGGTGATAAAAGTCTGGGGAAAAAAAGCCTTGAATTCTCAACCGTTTCATCAAAACTAAATCATAATTCATTGGACCAGGAAGCCTGTCCACGGATCCATAATTCTCCATAAGCCCGCAGACTGCCACCGTTCCGAAAATGGCCATATTTTCTAAAACAGCATCAAGTGTAGCGCCCGCTACGTTGTCAAAATAAACGTTCACTCCCTCGGGAC
The DNA here is from genome assembly GCA_002711495.1 of Gammaproteobacteria bacterium. GTDB lineage: Bacteria > Pseudomonadota > Gammaproteobacteria > Pseudomonadales > Azotimanducaceae > UBA9659. The sequence continues at coordinate 24,104 of PARM01000029.1, read as the reverse complement.
ACATAATTTTGAGCTTCGCTGATATATCCTCTTTTTTATAATTTATTGCCCCGTCAAAACTAAAATCTTTTTGAATTAACTCGCATTTTTCATCGGCACCAGCGATTCCAATAACTCTGCAACCGGCAATCTTCGCTATCTGTCCGGCCAACAAGCCTGTGCAGCCTGCCGCCGCAGAGACAACAAAATTATCTCCAGCTTTTACTTTTCCTGTATCAATAACTCCCGTGTACGCCGTCCAACCGTTAGCTCCATAAATGCCGATATAATTCGGGAGGTCTATTTCAGAATCATCTACGATACTGGGAAACATTTGCTTGGGATCGACGTGAGAATAGTCCGACCACTGTCCGTAAGATCGCAATCTCTGGCCTACATTGAAATCGGGATGACGACTCTCAATAATCTCTCCTAAGACTGTGCCCATGAGCTTCTCTCCAACCGGGATAGGGGGCTGGTAGGAATCTTCTCGCTCAGTCATGTACATTCGAGTACCCGCGTCCATAGAGAGAAACATATTCTTAGTAATAAAAGTTCCATCTGGAAACGGAATACTGGTCTCCTCTCTAAGCTCAAGGCAGCTATTAAAGTCGTTTCCCTTTGGTCTTGAAGTCATAGTCCAGTAGCGATTATTTTCTTTAAATGACGTCACATTATTTCTCTGTTTATCTACGATTAATATTTTATTTTTGAAGCGGATTACCACCCTCCACTATCAGCACTACCTTTGATAGGCCCCGTCAGCATATCAGTGACCCAGCCGCCATAAAAGCCCCCCGGCTGCGGCCTAACTTTTTCCTTACCAACAAAACAATCTAATTTTGACGGGTAAAAAGAAACCCAATTAAATATCCGACTGAATTCTTCAAAAACTCTGACGTAACGCCAACCTGCACCAGACTGACCAAGAACATTTAAACTTTCCCCGACTCCTTTCCATTCGCAAAACGACTCATGGCCTGAAGACACAACTTCTACCCTCACCTCATCTGGCGGAATATAATAGGTCGGCGCACTCGCCGTCTCTAGCACGCGCACCCCTTTTTTTGTCCTAGCGATAACTTTCTCTTTAAAAAAAACACTTATTTCGTATTCAACNGNCTGAATAATAGGTGGACGAGGATAATCCCAAACTGATTCTTGTCCAACGCGAGGTTCTTCNGCNAAAAAAGGGCGGTNGTCGCCCCGATATTTCCAAGAAGACCTTGCATCGNAAACCCATTTCTCGGGANTTATAATAAGGGTGTTTTTATCAAGCAGCTTTGAACACCTCTGGGCTAAAAAACCCGTGAAATTGATGAGGCAAATGATGCGGATGCTTGAGANTACAAATCGGATCGCCTATTTCGGTCGCTTTATAAATGCGAAGTTCACTGCGATGCTCGAAACCATTATAAACGACAACTAACAGATACCCGTCCCCTTCATTTTTAGAGTCAACACTNGGCGCGAACATCGGCTCAGATCCATAGTAGCCNGGCTCTAGCTCCATCACGTCGGAGNTTCCNTCGCCAGAAATACGAGCCATCCCATTGAAAAAGCTATTTGATCCATTGTCTATCGAACAAGCTGAATAGGTAATCTCATTCTTTTTCCCGACATAGGATGAGTTGAAAGTAGGGAACTCACATTCGTGATCGAANATATCCTCTACTCTCAATGCACCCGATGNGAGGTTCAAAAANTATCGCTTAAACCACCCACCCCCAAATCGTCCCTCCGGGTTAAAAACATCCTTTAATGTTTCGTTAGCAATAAAACTGTCTTGAAACATGCCATCGATAACGATNTCACGCCCATTTTCGTGGGAGTTCCCGAAATGTATTATCGCCCCAGGAGCAGTCTCAAACCGCTTAACCTCGACCATTTTTTCTATATCAAGGACGACGATTTGCATAGGAATGCCAGGATCAAATACCACTTGATCGGAGATTGTTCTGGTCCCAAGCACCACGGGCAACATGTTTCCAAAAACGATGGAGCCTAAGAAGAAAATCGCGTATCGATCCGATAACGCAAAGTCGTGACAGAAAGGAAAATTATCCAAGGGGACCTGATGTTTTTCGACCATCTGGCCGTTTCGATCCACGCGATAGACATTGAGGCAAGGCTTAGGTCCTTTGATGCCAAACCCAGCGATACCCGCNCCGAAATTTATATAATCTCCTGTCCGCGGGTGAACTTTGCCGTGAGCACTAAAAACCATCGATGGCTCCAATCCGCCATCGTANGTNAATTCTCCCNGGGTCTCCANGTTGCTNGGGTCAACNTCCCATGGCTTTCCGCCCTCGTTCAAAGCTAGCAATCTGCCGCCATGNTAGATAGTGCTTGTNTTCGCNGGNTTTGCTGGCATTTTTAAAAAATTNGCTTTGAGGCCACCNGGAATCTGAGTACCAAANCCCCTAAACNTTATATCTTGGGACTCCGTTTCCTTTAAATATTTCGGGGTCCTTACATAACGATTCTTAAAAAATATTCTTCCCTCTGAAAAAGTATAGGCACACAACATTCCGTCGCCATCGAACCAGTGTCCGTATTTTTTTTCTCCAATCTTTTGACGCCCCGGCCCGTTCCTGAAAAAAGTCCCTCTTAGATTTTTTGGTAATTCCCCCTCGACATCTTTCATTTCATACTCGTATTCTTGATCAAGGTTCTCAAGACCTCCATGACAAGTAGGAATCTCATTTGTTCCTTTTAGAGAGAGAGCCATATCAGATCCTATTTTAGCTAGAAGTCTGGCCATCGTAACATTGAAATATCAGCAATACACATTTAATCCTCTTGCTACACATCGGTCGTAAAAAGTGATATTAAAGTGACTTGAATTCTGATTGCGGGAGCATCCATATGGCGGAGATGGCAGAAACAACTCACGGCGAAATTGATTATTCAATCGAGCGCACTGAGCGAAAAAAGAAACTGACAGCTGCTTTAAGAGTTTTCGGGAAATTCGGGTTCGATGAAGGCGTAGCCGGTCATTTTACCGTGCGGGACCCGGAGCACGAGGACAAATTTTGGGTAAACCCATTCGGAAAGTCCTTCAAGCAAATGAAAATGTCTGACTTAATACTTGTCGATCATCACGGGAGCATCGTACACGGTAGCGGGCTTCTGAATAGAGCAGCCTTCGCTATTCATTCTCAAATTCACAAAAATCTTCCTCATGTTACCGCAGCGGCTCATACGCATTCTCTTTACGGAAAAACATGGTCAACGCTGGGTCGTTTATTAGACCCTCTTACGCAAGACTCTTGCGCTTTTTTTGAGGACCACGTCCTATTCGATGACTTCACCGGGGTTGTTAATGATACTTCCGAGGGAGAGAGGATTGCGAAAGCACTTGGCAAGAAGAAAGCGGCGATCCTTCAAAACCACGGGCTGCTTACAGCGGGCAAAACGATTGATGAGGTGGCTTGGTGGTATATTACTATGGAACGAACATGCCAGGCTCAGTTAATGGCTGAGGCAGCGGGAGTTCCAGTCAAAATAAGACCCGATGTGGCGAGGTTAACTAGAACCCAAATGGGTCTCCCAGAAGCGGGGTATTTTAGCTTTCAGCCAATCTATAATGTCGCATTGGAAGAAAACCCCGATATGTTCGATGAATGCTGAGTCAAAGAACCTCTTATGTGTTGAACTATTGACCATTGCAGAAGTAATTGTCTAAGAAAGCGTATTTTTAATATTTAAGGTGTGTTAGGTCTTTCAAAAATGGAACCCAAGAGAAATTGCGCTCTTATTTTAGTTAACTTAGGGACGCCGGACGCGCCCGACGAAGAGTCGATCAGACGGTTTTTAAAACAGTTTTTATCAGATCCGCGCGTCGTGGACTTNCCTCGGTGGCTTTGGCTGCCAATCTTAAATGGAATAATCCTAAAAAGNAGGCCAAAGCGATTAATAGAGGACTACTCTAANATCTGGGGAGNGNGCGCNGGCCCTATCGTAGAAATAACCTTCTCCCTNGCNAAGAAATTACAGNNTGTTCTGCCNNCANAGATNANGGTCATCACAGCGATGACTTATGGGAGTCCNTCAATCAAAGACGCAATGGAAGANGCCAAGNGTTTTGATCAAATAATAGTGCTGCCTATGTTCCCNCAGTACGCTGGAGCAACAACAGGAGCGNTTGAGGACCAAATTGANGCCNGCANATGCGAGCTCTCTGTAAAAAAACCGATAAAGGTGATTANAGATTACCATGACGAGCCAAGTTATATAAAGGCTGTCTCAAGNACAATAACTAACCCTGAAAGATTTTCAAAGATCGATTCCAAATTAGTATTCTCTTTTCACGGAATACCTCAATCGCAATCCAAACGCGGTGACCCGTACCAAAACCAATGTAAAAAAACAGCAACTCTTGTCGCAGAACAACTAGGACTTAAAACCGAAGAATGGGTGCTAACTTTCCAGTCAAGGTTTGGCCCTCTGCCGTGGTTAAAACCCTACACTGATAAAACAATGCAAAAGCTTCCAAAACTTGGAATAAAGGACGTCACACTTGTTTGCCCGGGATTTTCCGCTGATTGCCTTGAAACTATAGAAGANATAGACGTAGAGAATAGAGAGTTTTTCCTCGAATCAGGCGGCAATTCTTTCACTTATATTGAAGCTCTTAATGACACNGATGATCACGTAGAAATGATAAAAGGTATTGTACTTAAGCAGTTGCTCACTTGGCCTCTTTGATTAAAGAAGACAAACCTAGATAAAGCGCTTTTAAAGTTTCAATACTCTTAAAAAATGTTTTTTAGGATTTCTATAATTTCTCTGATAGCTTTAAAAAAATAAGAACGACAATTTAAGTCAGTCTTGCGAAGAGAAGCTGGGCCTCTCTATAGATATCAGCAACTCTGCCAATCATCGAGAAAAAAGCTTCACATGTGTATTTTCTAGGAATGGTCATGGAGAGTTATTTTGTTTTGAAAGAGCTAAATTGCCAATTAGGATCCACGGCCTCGAAAAGAATATGGAGCATTCTAAAGGTAAGTCCCCAAACAGTATGAGGTCCCAGATCGTATCCTGGGAAACACTGTTCTCTGCCATCGATTTCAAAAATATGTTCAGTTTGCGAAACGCCGCTATACATATCTGCTAAGGAGCCCCAAATAATGTCCGAAACTTCGCAATTTAAGTCGATTAATGGGTCGGGATTATCAAGCAAGTAAACAAAAGGGTAAACCTTTAATTCTTCACCGGTTTTTCGCGGTGTCGCTCTGATCGGTTCTATCTCTCCCAAATAATTTGCGACTTTATTTAGATCAATTCCTGTCTCTTCTATGGTTTCACGTTCCGCCGTCTCTCTCATTGACTGGTCCTGAAGTTCAGAATGTCCACCAGGGAAAGCAATTTGCCCGGACCACGGGTCACNCTCACGCAGAGCCCTGACAATAAATAAGATTTCTATAGAGCCCGCTCTCACTCTTAAAACTATTGAAACTGCTGCCCTCAAACCTNCGAACTCATCAATAGGTTGAGTGATTTTATTGTTGGGTAAAACTCTTTTAATCTCGGAAAGAGCTAAGGTCTTCATAAAATTTTTCATCTCTTCAAATTGTCAACATGATCAACGAGAAAATTAAAAGCACAAAGACTCGGGCGGTGCCTGGATCATTTAAGCCGAATCAGATCGTGTTAGCATAGTCAGCTACCAAACTAAAGCAAACCTATCAAAAAATGAACAGGTATTGGGAAAACCCAGAAGTGTTATCGATCGGCAGATTACCTGCCAGGGCAAGCTTTACCTCCTCGGGAAAGAAAATTGACTTAAACGGTCAATGGCAATTTAAGTGGACAGAGAATTTAGAAGAGGCAGATAAATGGTTGACAGGAGGAAATGAGGGATGGCTTGATGTAACTGTTCCAAGTTTATGGACAATGGATCAGAGAATTTCTCAAGATCAGCCAATCTATACAAATGTGCTTTTGCCCTTCAATGGAGAGCCGCCTTCTGTTCCCAAAAACACGATAGGTCTTTACAAGAAGAAATTTACTATAAAGACGAAATATACCAAAAAACGCTGGGTCATTTTTCTGGGCGGAATCGAGAACTGCTTTTTTTTATACTGTAATAGCCAAGAGGTAGGCTTTTCAAAAGACTCTAAGCTTCCAGCCGAATTTGACATAACACCNTATCTCCAACAGAAAGAAAACGAGTTAGCGATTAAGGTGCTCCGTTACAGCGATAGTAGTTATATCGAGAATCAGGACCACTGGTCTCATGCCGGTATACACCGAGGCGTATTCTTGTATCAAACCGAGAAAGTTTATTTAAAAGATGTTTTTATAAAGCCAGACTACTCGGCGGAGAACTCAACAGGGAAGCTTAACATAATAGTAAAAATCGGGGGGCTCGGCAGACAATCAATTGGTCATTCCGTAAGCATCTCTATTTTAGATGAAACAAGCGGCGCTCTCTCTAAAAGGGAACTAACGGGTACCGTAAACAAAAGAAACTTCTATCCGATTATAGGTAAAGGNGCGAAGCTAAGTTTTAACTGGCCGTCGACTACGGTTGCACCCTGGAGCGCCGAGACCCCAACCCTATATGAAGCTCGAATTAAACTGATCTCTCCACGAGGCAGAATAATAGAAAGCACCAAAATCAAGTTTGGNTTCAGGGATATTCGAATCAGAGACAAAGAGTTATTAGTAAACGGCAAGGCCGTTTTAATCAAAGGAGTTAACCGACACGATCATTGTGATATCACGGGTAGAGTTCTAAATAAAGAATCAATCAGAGCAGAACTTTTGCTAATGAAACAACATAACATTAATGCAATTAGGACGAGCCATTATCCAAATCAAGAAGAATTTTATGAACTATGCGATNNATTAGGGTTTTATGTAATCGACGAGGCAAATTTAGANGCGCATCAGCATTATGCTCAACTCGGTGAGGACTCCNANTGGGCNCCNCAGTTTTTATCAAGAGCCANCCGCATGGTCGAAAGAGATAAAAATCANCCTAGCGTAATNATTTGGAGCGTCGGAAATGAAACGGGGTTCGGGCCCAANCAAATGAGCATGNTTGCCTGGATCAGAGAATTCGATCCTTCANGACCCATCCANAACGANAATGCAATCTGCGAACAAGGAATCAGANATAAATGGAACGAAAATAAGCATGGATCCGACATAATTTGCCCTATGTACCCCTCGATCGACGAGTTAGAACAACACGCAAGAACCAGTAGTGATCCGCGACCGCTGGTAATTTGCGAGTATGCCCACGCTATGGGGAACAGTTGTGGAAATCTTAAAGAATATTGGGAAACTATTGAGCGCTGGCATGGACTGCAAGGCGGTTTTGTTTGGGAATGGAAAGACCACGGATTAAAAAAGAAAAATCAGTCAAAAGGAGAATGGAGCTATGGTGGAGACTTTGATGAATCGAAGCACGACTTCAATTTTGTTTGTGACGGTCTTTGCTGGCCAGATGGAAGACCGCATAACGCTCTTATCGAATTAAAGAAAATCATCCAACCGGTGAAGGTAAAAAAAATCAAGGATAAATTTTTTATCCAAAATGAACATTATTTTAGAGGATTGGAGGATTATGAGGTTTCTTGGCAATTTTATGTTAATGGCGATCCGTCCGGCGCGAAGGAGAGTAGAATTTTTTTTACGCCACCTCAACATTACGAGGAATTTAAATTTAAAAAAATCCGTTATCCAGCAGGAAAAGAGGTGTCAATAATTTTTGAGTGTCGCTTGAATCATGACACTAGTTGGGCAGAGAAAGGACACCTTGTTGCCTGGGATCAGATAACATTGCAAACTCTAGATCGAAAAAAAGGGTTACTTAAAAAGATAAATGCGGTAAAGCAAGTTGACGGGGGTCTTCTAAAACTTTCAAACAAAGGAAACGAAATTTCATTCAACGAGGATGGTCTTTTTAGCTGGAAGAGGAATACTAAGGAGCTCCTAGAGGGGCCAGTGATGCTAAATCTTTGGCGGGCGCCAACTGACAACGATGGGTTTAAATTCTTACCAAAACAAGAAGGAAAGGCGCTTTCTAATTGGAAAAAAATGGGGATAGATAATATTTCGTGGAAACATAAATATAAAAACTCAAATGACCCGTCTAACATCATCAAGCAAACCTCGGTAGGGGAATGCAAAGCAGGGCGACTAGGGGTCACCTCCGAGTACGCTTTGATCCGAGGGGGTCTTTACGTATCTCATAGTTTTCTCATAGGAAAAAATTTTAACAACCTGCCTAGAATTGGTGTGCGATGGAAATTTTCAAAGGAATATAAAAACCTTACTTGGTTTGGCAAAGGTCCACAAGAGACCTATGAAGATCGAAAAGAGTCCGGGATCAAAAAAAAGCACAGTTCCTCAGTCGAGGCGCAGTACGTTCCATACATTATGCCTCAAGAACATGGGAACCTCACCGAAATTTCTTGGCTAAAGATCTCTTGCGGAGCCAAATTCGTAAAGTTCTGGAGCCAGTCAGAAATTCANGCTTCGGTNTCAAACTANCTTGATGAGGACCTNNCTNGGGCACTANGAACGAGCGAACTCAGTCCAACTGANTNTTGNTGGGTATATCTAGATGCAATGCAAAGGGGCTTGGGCGGCGCAAGTTGCGGTCCGGATACTCTGGACCGATACCAAGTAGGGCCAGGAACATATAAACTTGAATATCAAATTACCAGTACCGACACATCTATGTAATATTGAAAAAGTTACGAGAATAGAAAGCATTTAACATTTCTTCTCGCTTGAAAAATCATAGGAATCGAAAATGGAACAAGAGAAAATATATCCTTTCGAGGAAGCATTAGAGAAACTAAACGAATTAGTTGAAAAAATGGAAAGTGGAGATTTATCACTCGAAGAATCACTAAAGATTTTCGAAGAAGGAATAAAGCTTTCTAAAGATTGTCAAAATGCCCTTAGCGATGCAGAAAAAAAAGTGCAAGCGCTCTTGCTACAAGAAGATCAGGCAAAGGAACTTGATAGTTAAAACCTAAAAAAGTAGTTAAAGCGATAACTAATCCGGCTCTCCCAAAATGTTTCAAGAAATCCCGAAAGAAAAACCTCAGACACCTATTCTTGACTTGATAAGTTCTCCTGAGAACTTACAACAGTTACCTCCTCACGAATTGAAGACGTTAGCAAATGAAATTAGAGCATTCTTACTCTACACGATTGGAAAAACAGGAGGGCATCTTGGCGCCGGGCTAGGAGTCATAGAACTCACTATTTCGTTATTAAAAGTTTTTAATCCCGAGAAAGATAAAATTATCTGGGATGTTGGTCACCAGAGCTATCCCTATAAAATTCTNACTGGCAGAAAAGACTCCATGCATTTACTNAGAAAACCTGACGGAATCGCGCCCTTCCCAAATATTCAAGAGAGTCGATACGACCATTTTGGAACTGGTCACTCATCAACCTCCATAAGTGCCGCTCTAGGGTTGCGTTTAGCTAGTCTGAAAGACAAGGGTGAGAGCAATATTATTACAGTTATTGGTGATGGCGCTTTGACCGCAGGACAGGCATTCGAAGCCCTCAATCACGTAGCATCTCTGCAATCTGATCTACTAATCATAATAAATGATAACGCGATGTCTATCTCAGAAAGTGTGGGAGGAGTAACCAACTATCTACCCAGCGCGGCTAATGACGCAATAAGAAAAAATGATTGGCGCGCCACATCAGCTAATTCGCCNAAGAATTTTTTCACGGAGATGGGATTTAAGTANNGGGGTCCAATTGATGGGCATAATATTCCNGANCTNTTGAATGCNTTAGATTCAGAGAAGAGCGATAAAGGGCCAAGAATACTGCATATTAAAACCGTGAAAGGGAAGGGATATAAGCCCTCTGAAATCGACCCTACCAGAAGTCACGCCATTTCNAAGATTGAACCTAAGAGCACGAAAACAGGAAAAACATGGTCCCATATTTTTGGTGAGTGGTTGTGCCATAAGGCTACAAAGCATCCAGAAATCGTAGCAATTNCTCCCGCCATGAAAGAAGGGTCAGGTTTAAACGAATTCTCAGAGAAATTTCCGANAAGATTCTTTGATGTTGGNATTGCTGAACAACATGCAGTGACTTTTGCTGCTGGGCTAGCCTTGGGAGGGCGTTTCCCAGTAGTTGCGATTTATTCTACTTTCCTGCAGAGAGCATTTGATCAAGTTATTCACGATGTCGCTATTCAAAAACTGAAAGTAATGTTTGTTGCGGATAGAGCTGGATTAGTTGAGGACGGTCCAACACACTCAGGGGTTTTTGATATTTCATTTTCGAGAATCATCCCCAACATGATTGTGATGGTCCCATCGTCTGAGTCGACTTTGAAAGAAATGCTCGACTTGGGCTTTTCTCACGAGGGGCCATCAATAGTGAGGTATCCAAGAGGGNTTCCNGAAAATAAAAANAAGGAAGCAAAAGTTGAATTAGGCAAAGGCGCTTTAATAAGAAAGGGAAAGAGGGTGGCCATTTTAAATTTTGGCGCACTAATAAACGAAGCAGAGGAAGCGGCTAATCTAGAAAATTATAGTTTAGCTGACATGAGATTTGCTAAGCCAGTTGACCAAGAGTTAATAAAAAAACTGTCTTCAACTCATGAACTCCTAGTAACTTTGGAGGAAAATACTTTCTTGGGTGGTGCGGGTTCAGCGGTGCTTGAAGTGATTTCTTCGAATGAGATAAAAGCCAAAATGTTGTCTATTGCGATCCCCGATAGTTTTATCCAACAGGATTCTCCGAAAAAAATGAGAGAGGCTTCTGGCTTAACAAGAGATCAAATACTTAGGACAATAAGAAACAAGTTAGATGCGATATCTAATCTCTGCTAAAGATGTGACCCAGTTTTCCAGCCTTTGTTGCAAGATATTTAGCATTATAGTCATTATGTCCTGCCTTAATCGGCAGCCGATCTTTTATCTTTATGCCTATTTTCGACAGTGCTTTGACTTTGAGAGGGTTGTTGGTCATAAGCCGTATCTCATTAATTTGAAAATGCAAGAACATAGATTTACAAACTGTATAGTCCCTTAAATCCGCGTCAAACCCAAGTCTTTCGTTTGCCTCAACCGTATCCGCACCAGAGTCCTGAAGCTCGTAGGCCCTTATTTTGTTGACCAAGCCAATTCCCCGTCCTTCCTGACGAAGATACAAGATAATACCACTCCCGTTTGCACTGATCTTTCTCATAGCATGNTCTAATTGNGGGCCGCAATCGCAACGCATGCTAAACAGAGCGTCACCAGTTAAACATTCCGAGTGAACTCTACAAAGCGTTGGAGTATTTTGTGTCAGATCTCCAAACACAAGCGCAATGTGTTCTTGGCCAGAGTCTGAATCCTCAAAACCATGCATAGCAAATTCTCCAAACGCCGTGGGCAATTTGCTTGAGACCACAAAAGTCGCTGGCACTTTTTTCTCCAATTAAACTGGGAACGTTAGTCTAGCAGGTGCAAAAGGAATATAAAATATCTAGGAAATTAGTCTGGGAAACCAAAAATATAACTGGATAAGGCAAAAAACCATTGCTCCCGCAGCGAGATCATCAAGCATAATCCCCCAACCTCCTCTTATCTCTCGATCAAAAAAACTTATTGGCCAAGGCTTAAAAATGTCTAAAAATCGAAAAATAATAAAAGCGGGAATNATCAAAAATAAGTTTTTCANTCCGAGAAGCGCAAACCAAATACCTACNAACTCATCAAACACAATTTCTGGTGGATCTTTAATCCCCATGTCACTAGCCACGCGAGCGGTGATCCAAACCCCTAAAAAGAACGACAAAATTACGAATCCTAATTGAAAGGAAATAGGCATGTTTAGAATTGGTAAGAAAATAATCACACCAACTGCCGTTCCAGCCGTTCCTGGAGCTACAGGGGAGTGCCCGCTGCCAAAACCAGTAGCAAGAAAATGCTCAAGGCGAGTAAATAGTTTCTTAATTTTTGTCCCCGTTAAAAGTGTTTATAACCAAGCTGCTCTATTTCAATGATGCTTCTATCTTCGGAGAGCACCTTTATGTTATTGCCAGGAATCATGGTTCCAATTTTTGTAAAAGGGGCCAAGCTACTCCAGTCGCGTCTTTTCATTTCGTCTTCAAGCATTTTTGGTATCGTAAAACAGAGTTCATAGTCATCACTATCTGAAAGAGCAAATCTATAGGCTAACTCCTCTCCAACCTCTTCCTTCAAATAACTAGATATCGGAAGAGATTTAATATCAAGCTCTGCTCCCAGATTACTCGCACTGCATAAGTGTCCTAAATCAGCCAGGAGCCCGTCGGAAACGTCTATCATTGAAGACGCCAACTCTCTCAAAGCCTTACCTTCCTTGATTCTAGGGGTGGGATAACAAAATCTTGAAACTAAATAATCCAGCTCCTTCCCCGACCTTAGCATCTCAAGGCCCATTTTAGCATCTCCGAGTGAGCCAGTAACGTAGATAGCGTCTCCAGTCCGTGCACCACTTCTCACTATGGCTTTCCCAGAGGGAATGCTGCCTAGAACAGTCATGGTAATCGATAATTTTGGCCCTTTTGAGACGTTACCGCCGATCAGTGGGCAGCTGTAGCGTTTTAATATAGAAAAAATAGTATCCGAAAATTGGTCGAGCCAGTTTTCATTAACCTCATTTAGTGTAACCGCTAATAAACATGCGTACGGATCAGCTCCCATAGCTGCAAGGTCGCTTAAATTCGCCGCAACAACCCTGGACGCTATTGCGCTTCCCGACAAAGATGAAAGAAAATGAATGTCCTCGTTCATCGTGTCGGTCGATAGACAAATCTCTTGCCCTTCCAATGGTGCAAGAATAGCGCAGTCATCTCCTGGACCGAGGACAACATTAGTATTACTAATTGTTCCTACATCAAAGTACTTCTTTATAAGATCGAATTCATCGAGCGGCATATTCGCCTGGTCTTAAAGTCTTCGAAAGCGAGTCTAAAACTGAGTTTATGTATTTAAAACTCCCCGAAGCTCCAAAATATTTTGCTAACTCGACGCATTCATTGATTGTAACTTTATAAGGGATATCTCCTTTGTAATTTAACTCAAAGCTGCCTATCAATAATATACCCCTCTCGATGGGATCAGATTCACTGAAAGGTCGATGACCTATCTCTTCAATGCTGTTTACTAATGACGAGTAATTATCATTGATCCCCTCTATGACTTCACGAAAAAAAGTGAGATCTGCTCGTTTCATATTGTGATCCTCTTGAAACAGACTGATTAGTTCAGAGAACTCGACTTCTGCCATTTGAGCTTGATATAAGGCTTGAACAAGAAACCTTCTTGATTTGTTTCGAGCTGCTGAAAACTTAGCCATTTAAAGTTTTCGGAGCAAGGTTATCATTTCTAAGACCGATATCGCTGCATCAACGCCCTTGTTCCCAGCCTTTGTGCCTGATCTTTCAATGGCCTGTTCTATGTTTTCGGTAGTGAGAACTCCAAATGAAACTGGCAAGGTGAATTCGTACGAAACTCTAGCTAATCCCGCTGCACACTCCCCGGCAACATAATCAAAATGACTTGTCGCGCCTTTTATAACAGCGCCCAAAGCGATGATACCGTCTGCTTCGCCCCGCTCTGCGATTTTTTTTGCCGCTAAAGGAAGCTCTATGGCTCCCGGGACTTTTATTACAGTTACGTTAGCTTCGGGAAGCCCGTGTCTTCTTAGTGTATCGATTGCTCCATTTACAAGCCCGTCAACGATAGTCCAATTAAACCTGCTGGCTATCAGAGCCAGCTTGGCGGAGCCAATAGAAAAATGTCCCTCTACTGTTTTAATCATCTTTTGCCCTTTTCTCCTTTGAAGAAAGAATCACTCGAATATCATCTCCGATTTTCCGAACATCTTTTATTTCAAGTCTTTCGTAGTCGGACATTCTAGCAAGTTCTGGAAGCATGAGTAACGATTTCGCATTGTTACCAAGAAACTTTGGAGCAACATACAAAATTATTTCATCGAAAAGTTTCTCATCTACCAAAGCTCCTGCCAAAGTCGCTCCGCATTCAAACAAAACATTGCTATGTTCCCTATTTGCCAATTCATTTAGGAAAGAGGGGAGATCGATTCTCCCCGATTTTTTCTTAGCATAAAGGATTTCGTTTTCATACTGATGCTCTTCAGACCTTTTTTCTAAAGCAACTAAGACGGTGGAAGAACGCTCAAGCACTTTCGAATGTGAAGGAATTCGTAAACGTGAGTCTAGAACATATATGGGCCGTTCTACGCTCATCGCTTCCATACGATTCGGAAGGTCCGGGTCTTGGAGTCTGACTGACAAGGACGGATCATCGTGAAGAATTGTTCCAACTCCTGTAACAATTGCACTGCTTATCGCACGAAGTTTTTGCACGTCAGAACGTGCTTTTTCAGACGTGATCCATTTTGAATGACCGGTTGACAGCGCAATCTTTCCATCTAAACTCATCGCAAGCTTGAGCCGCACATAAGGGCGACCAAAAAGAAATCTCTTGATATGGCCTTTTACCAACTTACTTGTCTCGACCTCAAGACAATTAGTCAGAACCTTAATGCCTGCGTCTCGGAGCATCTCAACCCCTCTGCCAGAGTTCCTTGGGTCTGGGTCTATGGTTCCAACTACAACACGATCTATCCCTGCGTTGATGATAGCTTTTGCGCAAGCTGGTGTTCTTCCTTTGAAACTGCAAGGTTCCAAAGTTACATATAAAGTGGCCCCCTTAGATCTATTTCCAGCCTGCTCTAGGGCATTAATCTCTGCATGTTTTAGCCCAGCCTTTAGGTGAAACCCCTTTCCTACTACCTCCCCGTCCTTAACTACGATACTTCCAACGCTCGGGTTTGGATGGGTTGAAAATTTTCCTTGCTTAGCTAACTTTATAGCTTCATGCATAAATTTTTCGTCAAAATCCAGCTTCATTTCTTCTTCTTATTTTTTTTTTTATGCATTAACTCTATTTCCTCTCTAAACTCATCGACGTCCTGAAAACTTCGATACACTGAAGCAAACCTTACATAAGCCACGTCATCAATTGTTCTTAACTCTCTCATCACCAACTCTCCAACTTCACGAGTATCAATTTCACGCTCACCTGAAGTCATGAGACTATGCTTGATGCGGTCTAACGCGGCATCAATGGTATCTAGATCTATAGGTCTTTTCTCTATTGCCCTTAAAAGTCCATTTTTTAACTTTTCTTCGTCAAATGGTTGGCGAGTACCGTTAGTCTTAATCATTCTGGGCATAACAAGCTCAGCTGTCTCAAAGGTCGTAAAGCGCTCAGAGCACTTGCGACATTCCCGACGTCGTCTCACTTGCCTTCCTTCCCCAACAAGTCGAGAGTCGTTAACCTTCGTCTCGTTTTCTCCGCAAAAAGGGCAAAGCATCCGTTTCTCCTCAGAACTTGCTGAATTTGTTTAATTTTCGAATGAACAATTTTTTAGTTCAAGACTGCTTCGCTTTGGTTAAAATAAAAGTTTTGATGAGGATTATAGTTGTAATGTCGCAATATGTATTCTCCATGTCACAAGTTGGCAAAATTGTGCCTCCGAACAAAACGATATTAAAAGGAATTTCTTTGTCTTTTTTTCCAGGGGCAAAAATAGGCGTCTTAGGCTTAAACGGATCAGGCAAATCGACGCTTCTTAAAATTATGGCAGGAATTGAAAAAGACTATTTAGGGGAGGCTCGTCCGCAGCCAGAACTTAAGATTGGCTACCTGCCCCAAGAACCTAAATTGGACAGTAAAAAATCGGTAAAAGAAAATATCGAAGAGGGTTTGGGAGAGGTTGTTGACCTGCTGGATGAATTTAACAAAATCAGCAACAAGTTTTCTGAGCCTCTATCTGACGAGGAAATGACTAGCCTTTTGGATCATCAAGGAGACTTGCAGCTAAAAATTGATGCTCTTGGGGGCTGGGAAATTGATAGAAAATTAGAAATCGCGAGCAATGCTCTAAGACTGCCCGAATGGGATTCTAATGTAGCAACACTCTCAGGTGGAGAAAAACGCCGAGTTGCACTTTGTAGATTGTTATTGGCTAATCCCGATATGCTTTTACTAGATGAACCGACCAATCATCTGGATGCTGAGAGCGTGGCTTGGCTAGAAAGATTTTTAAAAGAATTTCCCGGGACCGTTGTTGCGATCACTCATGATCGCTATTTCCTCGATAATGCCGCGGGTTGGATACTTGAATTAGATCGAGGTCGAGGAATACCTTTTGAGGGCAATTATAGTGATTGGCTCTCTGCAAAGGAAAAACGGCTTGAAATCGAGGCGAACAAGGAGTCTGCGAGACAAAAATCCATAAAAGCGGAACTAGAGTGGGTCCGAAGTCAACCCAAGGCTAGGCAAGCAAAAAATAAAGCCAGATTGGCTCGATTTGAGGAGTTGAACTCAAAAGAATTTCAGACAAGAAATGAAACACAAGAGCTATATATACCCCCAGGAGAAAGGCTCGGAGAAAAAGTCTTGGAAGTTGAGAGTCTATCAAAGAGCTTCGGGGAAAAAATGCTCATAGAAAACTTAAGTTTTTCAATTCCAAAAGGAGCAATAGTTGGGATCATCGGCGGGAACGGTGCAGGCAAATCAACTCTTTTTAAAATTATCACCGGTGAGGAAAAACCAAATACTGGGCAAGTCTCGCTGGGAGAAACCGTAAACTTGGGTTATGTAGATCAATCTAGAGACTTGTTACAAGGAGAAAAAACGGTGTGGGAAGAAATCTCCGATGGAAACGAACTTATACAGATCGGGAAATATGAAACGTCGTCCAGAAGTTACGTGGGGCGTTTCAATTTCAAAGGATCGGACCAACAAAAGTACATCAAAGATCTCTCTGGCGGAGAGAGAAACCGAGTGCATCTCGCCAAATTATTAAAAAAAGGGGCTAATTTTCTCCTGCTCGATGAACCTACTAATGATTTGGATGTTGAGACACTTCAAGCTCTTGAGAGTGCAATTCAAACTTTTCCTGGTTCCATAATGATCATTTCTCACGATCGCTGGTTTCTCGATAAATTATGTACTCATATCCTTTCATTTGAAGGGGAAAGTAACGTTAATTTCTTCTCAGGAAATTACTCTGAATATGAAGAGGACCGACTAAAACGTTTAGGAAAAAGAGAGGTCTTACCCGAACGTGTCAAGTATAAAAAACTCAACTAATTCGTCGAACTTAAAGTTTCTAGATTAGCAATAACTTCACCAAGATTTTTTACTGGAATCGTTCTTAACGATTTATTAATTAATTTGTTTGGCCGATTCCCATCAGGAATTATTGCTGTTTTAAACCCGTGCTTGAATGCTTCTCTAATTCTCTCTTGGCCATTTGGGACAGGTCTTATCTCCCCGGACAACCCAACCTCTCCAAAAATCACTAAATCTTGAGGTAACACCCAGTTTCTAAATGATGAAATCACCGATGCAAGCAACGCCAAATCACTGCTTGTCTCGGATATTCGGATTCCGCCCACAGCATTAACAAATACGTCCTGATCTGCGACCTGCAGACCGCCATGTCGATTCAAAATTGCCAATAACATAGCGAGCCGATTTTGTTCTAAACCAACGACCACCCGTCTAGCTTGACCCAAAACGCTTTCATCGACTAAGGCTTGAATTTCCAGCAGCAGTGGACGAGTTCCCTCCCAAACTACCATGACAGCACTTCCAGGTTTTAATTCTGGGGATCGGGAAAGAAAAATTGACGAAGGATTTTTTATCTCTTTCAAACCTCTCTCAGTCATCGCAAAAACCCCCAATTCATTAACTGGACCAAACCTGTTCTTTATACTTCGAAGTAGTCTAAATTTTGAGTCGCTTTCGCCCTCTAATGAAATAAACGCATCTATCATGTGCTCTAAGGTCCGAGGTCCCGCAAGAGAGCCTTCCTTTGTAACATGACCTACAAGAATCAAGACCGTGTTGCTTACTTTTGCCTGATTAATAAGCAATGAGGCCGATTCTCTAACTTGATTTACTCCCCCAGGAGAGGAATCACTGTTTTCCGTAAACATCACCTGTATCGAATCGACTATTACAACGCTTGGAGCCAGCTCCTTCCAAATCGATATTAGTCTCTCACAACTAGTTTCATCAACGATGTCTAAATTTTCAACTGGGAGACTCAAGCGACTGGCTCTTATTGCAACCTGTGCCAAACTTTCTTCCCCAGCAACGTATAGAACAGCACCAGTTCCAGACACAAAACTTGACACTTGAGTGAGAAGCGTGCTCTTACCCGCCCCGGGGTTTCCGCTGATCAGAACAACCGATCCGGGCACTAACCCACCCCCGAGAACGCGGTCAAACTCGATTTGCCCACTACTCAATCGGGATAACTTTTTTACAGCGACTTCCGATAATTTTACAGCTCTCCGAGGTTCTCTTTGAAGGCCATGAGACTCATTTTTCTGAGACTTTAGCTCCCTAAAAGAGTTCCAAGATTTACAAGCAGAGCATTGTCCCTGCCACTTTGTATGCTCCGTTCCACAATCGGTACAAATAAATAGCACTCTTTGTTTTGGCAATACTAAATCTCCTCTAAAAACTCGCGCCCTACCCTTTTAGAGATGCCTGTAAGCAGGGTATAGGGTATAGTTTTCGCCAATCGCGCTATCTCTTCCACGCGGAGTGACTCGCCCCATAAAACAGCAATGTCCCCGGGTTCAATTCTCGAGTTTTTGATTTCCACGCATATTAAGTCCATGGAAACCCTTCCAACCAAAGGAAACCTCTTACCATCTATTAAAATAGGAGCCCCTTGTTCTATTTCCCTTGGGTACCCATCAGCATAGCCCGCTGCCACGATCGCGATCCTGGTGTTTTCAGCTGCAGTGAATATTCCTCCATAGCCCACCGATTGTCCTCGTTTAATTTCTTTGACAGCAATAATCGGCGCGGAAAACGTCATACAAGGCAGAAGATCATCTCTACTTTTATAATCAGAGAAAGGACTGACTCCAAAAAGCATTAACCCCGGCCTAATCCAGTCGCTTAGACTTTCTTTCCATCCTATCAAACCTGCCGAATTCGCTAAATTAAAATCAAGTTTCTGTTTTTTTGCTATCGGGAGTATCTCTTTAGACAAGATCTGTAATTGCTCTTCGGTTCGATTCGAATTGACATCATCAGCGTGGGATAAATGAGAAATTATTCCGATTAGATTAAGTCCGCTCAGGCTCCTGAGCACTTCCGAGCATTGGTAAATATCAAAACCTAGTCTTCCCATACCCGAGTCAATCTTCAGCCAAATGGGCACGTCTGTACCGTGCTTTTTGTATAAGTTTATTTGGTGCCGACTGTGCACCATTAATTGTAGCCCAAGCTCTCTCGCTCTTATCAAATCTCGCTCTGACGAAACCCCTTCTAAAACGCAGACTGGTGAGCTTAGCCCTGCGATACGCAGATCCTCAGCCTCCTCTAGACGCGCCACCGCAAATGAATTNGACGCCCTTAAGGTTTTTGCAACTCTGATAGAGCCATGGCCGTAACCATCCGCTTTAATTACGCTCATTATTTTCTTCCCGGGGGCTAGAGCAGAAGCGTATTTAAAATTTGATAACAATGCTTTCAAATTGATCGTGATTTTTGTCCGATCCAATTCGATTACCTATGCATCATATTGTTCATAGTCCATAGCGAGGTCCTCAAACTTTGTGTATTTACCANTAAATGCGAGTTTTTTTGTTCCAATAGGCCCGTTACGCTGCTTAAGGACTATAATTTCCGCGAGACCTTCTTCTGCCTCGGGGTTGTACACGTGCTCACGATAAACTCCTATAACGAGATCCGCATCTTGTTCTATCGCACCCGACTCTCGAAGGTCGGACATTATAGGCCTTTTGTCTGGTCTTTGTTCTAAACTTCGATTCAATTGCGATCCAGCAACCACCGGGCAGTTAAACTCCTTAGCGATACCTTTTAAGGATCGAGAAATCTCAGAAATTTCTCCTGCTCTATTCTCGGGAGTTCCCGAGACTTGCATTAGTTGCAAATAGTCAACCACAATTAATCCTAAACTTCCCGATTCTCGGGCAACTCTTCGGGCTCGAGACCTTATCTCATTTGGGGTCAGCGCGGGCGTATCATCTATGAATAAGGACTTGTCACTTAAAAGAGAAACCGCAGAAGTGAGTCGCGGCCAATCATCATCGGCCAAATTCCCGGTTCTTATCTTAGTCTGATCAATTCTTCCTAGAGATGAAAGCATCCTTAGCACAAGCGATTGAGATGGCATTTCCATGGAAAACACCAAAACTGAGGATGATTCAGATATTACTGCATTTTCAACAAGATTCATCATAAACGACGTCTTCCCCATTGAGGGGCGCCCCGCAACGATTATTAAATCAGCTGGCTGCAATCCAGATGTAATCTCATCAATGTCTCTAAACCCTGAACTCAATCCGGTAAGGGCGCCCTTAGTTTGAAAAAGCTGGTCTATCCTCTCTATCGTCTTGGTTAAAAGCGGTTGAACAGACTCTGGCCCACCGTTACTTGGTCTGTCGTCGCTTATCTTGAAAACCTTCGATTCTGCTTGATCTAGAAGGGTGGCGCTATCTCTTCCTTCCGGACTAAATCCGCTATCGGCAATTTCGTTACCTACCGATATAAGCTTACGGATAGTAGCTCTTTCTCTTACGATTTCTGCGTAGGCTCTAATGTTAGTAGCAGAGGGTGTAGTATTTACNAGGTCAGANAGATACGCCATTCCTCCAACGGTCTTTAGCTCATCAATCGCATCAAGCTCCTCTGCAATGGTAATAATATCCAGAGGTCTGTTTTTCCCAACTAGAGAAACCATGCATTTATAAATCTGTCGGTGATCTCCTCGATAAAAATCCTCTGCGAAAACTATGCTAGAAATTGAGTCCCATGCGTTCTCATCAAGCATAAGACCGCCTAATATTGAACGCTCTGCTTCTACAGAGTTTGGGGGCACCTTTAAAAGAGTTTCGTCATCCAAGTTGAGTCCTGAGGCTTAGTCTTAGTTTGGTCTTAAACTTCGGCAGAGACGGTAACTTTCATCTTTACAATCAGATCAGGGTGAACTTGAACACCGACCTCAAAGTCACCGGTATTCCTGATAGGCCCTTCTGGTAGTTTTATTTCGCTTTTTTCTACTTCTATGCCCTTCGAAAAACATGCGTCGACTATATCTCGGACAGTTATTGAACCGAACAATTTACCTTCGTCGCCGGCTTTTGCTGTTAGATTGAGAACGAGATCGGCGATTTGTTCTCCTCTTTTATTGGCTTCCTGCAACCTAGCTTTTGCATTTTTTTCAAGCTCCGCTCTTTTTCCCTCGAATATTTCTAAATTAGCTGCGGTTGCCGGGACAGCCTTCTTTTTGGGGATTAAAAAATTTCTTCCATACCCAGAACTCACTGTGACTTTGTCTCCTAAATCACCNAGCTTACCTATCGTTTCTAACAAGATAACTTCCATAACTTTTATTCCTTATTACCAAATTTATACCTAGTCCTGAGATCAAAGAAACTATCGATTATCGCAATGCTAACGAGCAACGGAACGAATATCTCGAGAGCTAATAATAACCCTACATAGAGTCCTATGGACCAGAAACTGGAAATTTTTGCTGCCGCGAATACCCAATGCACTAGTCCCAAAGCTGCTATAAAAAGCGGAGAGGCTAAAAGCGGTATCCATAACCATAGTCTATCTATAAAAACTATACAAAGAGTTACTGAGAGGATCGCTATCGAAGAAACATATGGATGCAATCTCAGACTACGAAACTCTCTCCCAAAACCGAAAGGATTATATAAGCAACTTTGCCACCAACGAGCAAGGCAGATGCCCGCAATTGAGTAAAAATAAAGCTGAAGAGAATAGCTAAAAATAACTAGATTCACCAAATCCTTGTTTTCTATGGCGGGAATCCCGCTAATCATACTCAAGAGCTGACTAATGAAGTCTATGAGCCTCTGAAAAGCTAGGGAGGCGAAATTATGATACAAAAGAGTTCCAATCAAAGAGAAAAAAAACGCAAGAATTAACACATGCTGCCAGGAAAAGCGATTTCTTAACAAAAGTGCAAGCAGAAACACGGATGTAACGTTGAAGAAAAGCGTAGGATCGCCTGTAAAGTAAAAGACAAATCCCGTAGGAATTAGGGTCCAAAGAAAGACATTCTTTCCTTCCCTAAGCCCTTTAGAGAGTAGAACCAAGGCAACAATTGGTGGACTGAGCCAGCTTATGAACCCTGACATTATTGAGAGCACGCTCAACCCAATCGCATGCAAAGGGCTGCGCATNGCGAATTTGGCTATGGATTGCATAGATTTCAGTCTTACTTATGCGCATCCGTATAAGGAAGCAAAGACAAATACCTAGCTTTTTTTATCGCATTTGCCAGCTGCCGCTGATACTTCGCTTTAGTTCCAGTAATTCTAGCCGGCACAATTTTGCCAGTCTCAGTGATGAAGGCCTTAAGCAGCTCTATGTCTTTATAATCTACTTCCGAGATACCTTCCGCTGTAAATCGACAATACTTTCTTCTTCTATAGAATCNTGACATAAACTAACTCTCCGTAGACGAGCTATCTTTTGGCNCTGNTTGCTCNGGCTCGCTCTCTGAACTAGNTATCTCTAATGCTTCNTGGCTAGNATTTGTTTGNGTAGCTTGTNCTTGAATTTGACTGTCGCTATCGGTTTCTTTTTCGCTNTCNANCCTAGCCTTGCTATCTTTCGCAGCCTTGCTNTCTCTCTCTATCTTCATTAGAGGAGANTCCTCAGTATCTGCGCTTTTCCTGCGCATCACTAAGTTCCTCAGGACAGCATCATTAAACTTAAAACCAGTGGATACCTCTTCCAACGTGCCAGCGTCGCACTCAACGTTAAGAAGAGCATAATGCGCCTTGTGAATTTTGTTNATTGGGTAAGCTAACTGTCTTCGTCCCCAATCCTCAGTTCGGTGAATTTGTCCTCCACCTTGTTTTACAATGTTAGAGTATCTTTCNAGCATACCTGGCACCTGCTCAGATTGGTCAGGATGAACCATGAATACTATTTCATAATGCCTCATAAACCCTCCCTTTGGTTTATAGCCTTCTTGTGNGCCCGAAAAGAACCNAAGTAAGGCAAGGAGCTAATTGGGTCNNAGACTATAAGTAAACTCTGGATGTGTTGCAAGACCAAATTGGCTTTACAAGGGAGACAAGCTCATTTTGAGTCCCGCTGTTGTCTGTATATTTCACTCAAGCAAATTCCAGTCGCAACAGACACATTTAGTGTAAATTCGGCATTTTTTACTGGCACTCGCAACATAACATCGCAATGAGCCTTTACATTTTCCCTAATACCCTTTCCCTCTGAACCCATCACCAAGGCTAGTTTTCCGGAAAGTGCTTCCTGACCGATTGTGTTTACCGCTTGAGAGTCGGTCCCGAAGACCCAGATATTCTTTTTTTTAAGATTTTTGATGCATCTAGCTAAATTTACCACCTCATAAATCGGCATAAAGAAAGCAGTGCCACTTGAGGCTTTAATAGCGGCTTCATTTAATGGAGCAGCCTTATCCTTGGGTATTATAACTCCGTTTACGCCATAACTGGCGGCGGATCTCAAGCATGCGCCGAAATTTCGCGGATCAGTTATCCCGTCCAGCACGAGAAAAACGAAGGACTCAATTTCGGTAGAGGTGGCCGCATTTAGGACTTTTTCATTTAGATACCTGGGTTTAATAATTTCGAGAGCTACACCCTGGGAATTATTCTCGCTCGATTCGTCTGGTAACTCTCCAACAGTTACACTGCACTTTTTCCGATCAGCTAAAGCTATTAACCATTTCAGACGAGAAGATATCCTGCGATTAGAAATAAAAAGTTCCAACCCAAACCCAGACTCTAACGCTTTGGCTACAGCATGAACTCCGCTAATTACCACGCAACTTTGTCCTCTTTATAATACGTTTCCTTACTTCCCTGTTTCCTCGCCTATCCAAGGAATCATGCCTTATGAGTTTTAGATCGATCTTTCTCTCATCCACCTTCACAGCTAACAATTTTACTAGGACTAAGTCTCCAATCCCAAACG
Source organism: Gammaproteobacteria bacterium (assembly GCA_002711495.1). Lineage (GTDB taxonomy): Bacteria > Pseudomonadota > Gammaproteobacteria > Pseudomonadales > Azotimanducaceae > UBA9659. The sequence continues at coordinate 66 of PARM01000029.1, read as the reverse complement.
AAGTGTTTGTTTCCCGTCCTACTAGAGCTGTTTCGCTGTCTCCAACATAAAAATAATCATCCTTCA
>PARM01000028.1 GCA_002711495.1 Gammaproteobacteria bacterium | reverse complement strand
CACTATCAGTTGCCTAGACTAGGAGGAGAAGGGAAAGCAATTAAACTCTCACAAACTATCAGAGAAATTCCGATATATTTTGCTACTTTAGGACCCAAAGCACTGGAACTTACAGGCAGGATAGCGGATGGTTGGCTAGGTACGGCGTTCGTTCCCGAACATGCAAACATTTTTCTTGATCATCTAAAAAAAGGGGCCCAAGAGTCTGGACGGACTATTTCAGACATAGATATNCAGGTNGGAGGNAGCTTTGANCTNGGCGAAGACATCGAAAGAATGGTAGAAGAAAGAAANCCGGCGATGGCATTTACCNTAGGAGCAATGGGCTCCGCAAAAACGAACTTNTATAACGANGCNTTTAAAAGAGCAGGNTACGTCGATGAGGCAATTGAAGTNCAAAAACTCTGGGTCGACGGAAAGAGAGAAGAGGCTGTAAAAAGAGTGCCTGACGAAATGATTTTTAAAACGAATTTCCTCGGCACCGANGAAATGATCCACGANCGTTTAACAGCATTTCGTAAAGCCGGAGTTANGACNCTTCGGATACAAACGAAAGGTGGAAGTTGGAAAGAGAAAACCGAATCATTAGAGGAAGCGATGGATTTAGTTGCTCGACACAATAGACTCTGGAAAGATTGAAACTTCCAGATGTAAAGGACACCAAAAAAGTTTTGAAGATTCGTGTATGATGCGGGTTCTTTTTTTGCGAATAATAGATGACAAGATATCCACTAACTTACCCTTTTAAACAACCGCCGGATTTTGGGAAAACGCTTGAAGTTGCCAGGGGTGTCCTCTGGCTGCGCATGCCATTACCAATGTCACTCAAACACATAAATTTGTACCTCATTGAGGGAACAAGCGGTTGGACGGTAATTGACACTGGGATCCGTGGCCCCGAAACACAAGAATACTGGGAGAAAATATTTGAGCATTGCCTTAAAAACAAACCAGTTAATCAAGTCATATGTACACANATGCACCCTGANCANACAGGCCANGCAGGGTTCCTCACGAATTACTGGAACGCACCCCTGCTTATGAGCCANGGTGANTACTTCCAGACACGGCTTATGAACTATTTANTTCAAGATAGCGGAAGNTGGGAATTGAGCGAACATTTTAGGTTGGCAGGCATTCCAACTGATTANATGGAAGAAATNGCNAAGACTCGNAGTAGCTTCGCACCAGAAGANGATGATCTGCCAATTCCAAGTTCTTACGTTAGGTTGCANGATGGAGAGGAAATTTNTATAGGGCACAATGTATGGANAGTAATCACTGGNACAGGGCATTCCCCCGAGCATGTTTGCCTATTATCTGAGGATTTAAAAATTCTTATCGCAGGAGATCAGGTGCTTCCTGTTATCACCTCAAATGTCAGCGTCTCACCAACAGAACCCTTCGGGGACCCATTAACCGGCTGGATAGATTCGCACGAGAAATTTCTTAAAGAACTTACGGACGATCTTTTGGTTTTGCCCGCGCATAACCAACCATTTTTCGGGTTGCACGCAAGATTAAAGGAACTCATCCAGCACCATGAAGAACGCATGTCAATTATCACCAGTAACTGTAAAACTCCAAAAAAGGCCGTAGACCTTCTTCCAATGCTCTTCAACCGAAAGTTAGAGGGCCATTCGATGTTTATGGCGGTTGGAGAGTGCATCGCTCATCTGCATTGCTTGATGAGACGAGGGCAAATTTCCCGATCCGAAGAAAACGGACTCTATTTTTATAGCACAATCGATGACCCGACCAGCCCAGAAAACAGAAGTCTTTATCTGCATTAAAATATGGTGCAAAAAATAAATCTGGATCTGATACATGTCTGCCGAACTGTTAAGAAAACTAAGGAAAACTATTCACGAGGGCAGTCTAGCGGTTTGTGCNNTTCCTACTTGCCCGGAAATCTCTCTTAACCTCCTTACACCAAATTATCCCAGAGGAAAACTTACTGACGAAGAGATGCTAGCAATTATTGATAGGCCAGCTTANTGGGCCTTCTGTTGGGCCAGCGGNCAAGTGACTGCTCGATTCTTACTTGACAACCCATCAATTTGCANAAATAAAACAGTGCTTGATTTCGGATCTGGTTCTGGAGTCCTCTCAGTAGCAGCGGCCCTTACTGGAGCCGATTTTGTGATCGCTTGCGACGATGATTCGAACGCGCGAACCGCTATTTTAGAGAACGCAAGACTTAATCAAGTAAAAAAAATTNAGATTATTGATGATTTGAGAAATTTGACATTGAAGCCAGATGTTTTGGTTGCATCAGATGTTTTGTACGATCGAGAGAATTTTGGAATCCTAGAAAAATTAGACAAGTACTGCAACTTGGCACTTATAGCGGATTCACGAGTTCGAGACCCCAGCGTTTTTGATAAATTTACCTTATTACTACAGGAGAGATCCAAAACTGTTCCGGACCTTGACGAATCGGAGGAATTTTCTTTGGTAAGCCTATATGAGAGGAAATTCAATTAGGTAAATGCTAATTGACCGATTTTCAATAAAAACATAATCCAAAACGAGGCTACTTACGTAAAGTTATTATGCGTGAACTTAGACATATAGCGGTTGCCTATTTCACCACTTTATACTTGGCGGGGTGCGCAGATTTGGCGAGAGAAGAGATGGAAGCTGTTCCCTACGTGGACATAGAAGAGTTCATGGGAACCTGGTACGTGATAGCGAGCATCCCTACATTCCTTGAGAAAGGAGTTCTCAACCCCACAGAAAAGTACAGCCTCAACAACGATGGCACCGTCGCGACCGAATTCTCCTACNTCACTAGCTCCAGCGGGCAGCAGAAAAGCTTTACCTCGAAGGGCTTTATTCAAAAAGATACGGGAAACGCAATTTGGGGTATGCAGTTTGTTTGGCCAATTAAGGCCGACTATCGAATAGTATCATTGTCGTCCGACAGCAGAGTTGTAGTAATCGGCCGAAACAANAGAGATTTTCTTTGGATTATGTCCAGAGATAAACAAATTCCTGAGGGCCAACTTGAAAATCTCATCAAGTTCGCCTCTGATNTGGGTTATGATAGGNCAAANATAGAAATCTCAAACTGGCAGAGGACGTTAAGAGAGGTTAAATAATGGCTCGAATAGCCGTTGTNGGAAGCGGTATATCGGGTTTGACCGCAGCATATAAGCTTTCAGGATCACACGAAGTCCACCTCCTTGAAAAAAATGCGAAGTTGGGAGGACACACCGATACAAATCANGTCGAAGTAGATGGNACTAACGTCCNAGTGGACAGCGGTTTTATCGTTCACAACGACAAGACCTACCCAGAGTTTCAAAAGATTTTGGCTGAGTTGGGTTGTAAAACCTTGCCGACAGAAATGAGTTTTAGTGTGAAAAGTCGGGGCTTAGAGTATAAAGGGAAAAACCTAAACACGCTTTTCGCGCAAAGAAGCAATCTAGCGAGCATATCTTTCTTCAAAATGGTCCGTGATATTCTTAAGTTCAATAATCTAGCAGCGAGAAAAAACAAAAAACAGACTGGAAAAACCATCGGCGANTACCTGGAGGAAGAGAATTACTCCTCGGAATTCAAAAACAACTATTTGTTGCCGATGGCGGGGGCAATCTGGTCCACCGGAAAAGGACCGATAAAAGCGTTTCCGCTAGATGCATTTTTAAGCTTTTTTCAGAACCACGGTTTGCTGCAACTTAGAAACCGTCCTAATTGGATGGTAGTTGACGGCGGCTCAGAGAGCTATATCAGTGCAATGTCAGGAAAAATCGGCAAGGTATCGTTAAATTGCGAAGTTCTTGGAATCAAGAGAAAAAAAGCAGAAGTCACTATCAGAACAAAAAAATTTGTCGCAGACTTCGATCGTGTGATCATAGCAACACACAGCGATCAAGGACTTAAATTGCTTGAGGATCCCTCGGAACAAGAGAAAGATATATTAAGCGCCATGAAATACACAACCAATAAGGTCGTGGTTCATACTGACGAAAAATTGATGCCCGAACGGAGGCTCGCTTGGGCAAGTTGGAACTACAATCTTGATGCGAGCGAAGATCAAGTATCAATGACTTATTACATGAACCTTCTTCAAAGCTTGTCGTTAAAAAAATCGGTATTTGTTACTTTGAATGAACCCAAAAAAATAGATCAAGACAAAATTCTAGTACGCAAAGAATATGAGCACCCGTTCTATAATCGAGAGATGCTGGAATCGCAAAAGAGACACTCTGAAATATCCGGCAAGAACAGAACACATTATGCAGGTGCGTACTGGGGAAATGGCTTTCACGAAGATGGTGTTAAAAGTGGGCTCCGAACATGCGAGGAAATAGAGGCAATNGAGTGCTGAGCCATTTTTACGAAGGTAAAGTTTCTCATGCGCGGGTTGCGCCAAGACATGCTCTAGAATACCCAGTGTGGTTCGCTTATCTTCACCTTGATGAGGTNCAAGACTTTTGCAAGCTTTCCAAGCTATGCAGCTACAGAAAAACCAATGTGTTTAGCTTTTACGAGGAGGACTATCTTTCTGGAGAAAAAGATCTGAAAACTTTGGTAAGGCAAAAAATTTTCGAAATATCTAAAGTGAACTTCGAAGGGGAAATTTTCCTACTNACAACCCNGCGGCAGTTNGGATACTCGATGAACCCAATCAGTCTTTTTTATTGCTTTAATAAGTCCCAAGAACTCCAATATATAATAGCCGATGTTCACAATACACCATGGAACGAGAGATATGTTTATGTTTTAGAATGCTATAAAAAACGACACATAAACCATTTGAAAGAATTCCACGTTTCCCCTTTCATGCCTATGGACCTGTCATACGATTGGGACTTCAATACTCCAGGGGAAAAAATTAAGGTAGGTATTCGAGTAACCAGCTCAAACAATTCTGTAATGACAGCTAACCTGAATCTCAAACGTGTGNCGCCATCTAACCAAGCTTTTACAAAAATGTTTATGAATCACTCAATGCAATCCTTCAAGACCGCAGCTCGAATCTATATCAATGCCGCAAGACTTTGGACTAAAGGCGCTAAATTTTTCACACACCCGAAAAAGAAAAAGTTATTCAATNAAGGAAATAAAAATGGAACCCGATAGAACGGACTCTAACGTCGTTATCAATCAAGATACAAAAAAGGATCGNCCATTTTTTAAAAAGCTCTTTTTAAAGTTCTTGCAAAAACTGAGTGTGGGCAAACTAATCTTGCAAGATAAGGATGAAACACTTGTTTTTGGAGATTTAAATTCGGAACTAACTTGCCAGATTACAATCAACAAAACCGAAGCCTACCGCCGAATAATTCGCGGAGGCGGAGTGGGTGTTGGAGAATCATACATGTCAGGCGATTGGGACGCGGACGATCTCACTAAAGTAGTCAGGATCTTTCTAATAAATCGAGCAGCCTTAGAGCATCTCAGAACGAGCGAGGCACCAATAAAGAAAATATGGTTATCTTTTTTACATTGGTTGAACAGAGATACGATTAAAGGAAGCAAACAGAACATCAGATCGCATTACGATTTGGGCAATAATTTCTTTGAGAAGTTTCTCGACCCAACCATGAGCTACTCTTGTGCGAACTTTAATAATTATGAGGATTCCTTGGAAAGCGCGTCGACAAATAAAATAGATAATATCTGTATGCAACTGGGTCTGTCCTCCTCCGATCATTTGTTAGAGATTGGCACGGGCTGGGGAGGGNTAGCTATCCGCGCAGCAGAGCAGTATGGCTGCAGAGTGACAACAACAACAATATCAGACCAGCAATTTGATTACGTAGAGTCATTGATTTCTGATCGTGGACTTCAAAACCAGGTAACGCTTCTAAAAAAAGATTACCGAGATTTGGATGGGAAATACGACAAGCTCGTTAGTGTTGAGATGATAGAAGCCGTTGGTCTAAAGTTTATCCCGGAATTCTTTAGGCGCTGCTCATTGTTGCTAAATTCTAACGGTCTGATGCTAGTGCAAGCAATCACCATGGAAGAACAAAGGTTTCGGAAAGCGAAAAATTCGGTAGACTTTATCCAACGCTATATCTTCCCGGGTGGTGCTTTGCCAACTATAACTGGACTAGCGGTTGCCGCAACCAGAAATACAGACCTTCGGCCACTAGAAGTTAAAGATATCACTCTGCACTATTCCGAGACTTTGAAACGTTGGAAAGAAAACTTTAACGAGAACATTCAAGAGATCAAAGCCATGGGGTTTGACGAGAATTTCCAACGTATGTGGAAATATTACCTAGCTTATTGCGAGGGCGCCTTTTTCGAAAGGGCCATTGGCTGCGTTCAGATGCAATTTCACAAACCATTTTTTCGCGGGGAGATAAATTAATGTCTCTTATTAACCTAGCAGAAAGAGGCTGGCTGCCTGACACTGTCGTCCGTTTCGGAATAAAGAGACTCCTATCAAAAAGGCTCTTGAGAGAAACGTCAAAGGAAAATAACTTCCACGAAATTGTAAAAGCAATGAGTCAGGGGCCTTTAGCAATCAAAACCGATCAAGCGAACGATCAGCACTATGAAGTACCAGCAACTTTTTTCGAAATTATGCTGGGTAAAACTCTCAAATATAGTTGCGCCAGTTTTGAGAATGGAGAAAAAGATCTTGATGCTGCCGAAAGCTCAATGCTTGAGTTAACAATGAATCGCGCGAGGATCAGCGAGGGCATGAAAATTCTTGAACTCGGTTGCGGATGGGGATCTCTAACCATTGCTATGGCCGAGAAATTTCCTGGAAGTAATATTGTAGCTGTGAGCAACTCCAACACACAAAAAGAATTTATTGAAGAGAAATGTAAAACTCGAGGTATCCGCAATTTAGAAGTAATAACTAGCGATATGAATGATTTCAGGACTGACGAAAAATTCGATCGTATTCTGTCAGTTGAAATGTTCGAACATATGCGAAACTACTCCAAATTATTTGAATTAATACATGGCTGGTTAGACGATCAGGGCAAACTTTTTTTCCATGTATTTTGTCATAAAGATACACCGTATTTTTTCGAAGAAAATAATCGTGACGATTGGATGGCAAAGAATTTTTTCTCCGGAGGTGTGATGCCCGCCTTCGACCTGCCATCGAGTTTCCCTCAACACCTCTCCGTCATCCAAAATTGGCGGGTGAACGGAAAAAATTACGCCAAGACGGCGAAATCTTGGCTGGAAAGAATAGATAAAAACGAGCCGGCCGCTAAGGCGGCATTATCATTTGGACATAACCCAGCAAGGGTAAGCACTCAATTCCAAAGATGGCGCCTTTTCTTAATGGCGTGCGAGGAGCTTTTTGCTTACCGAGAAGGAAAAGAGTGGTTTGTTGGGCATTATTTGTGCGAAAAAACGTAGTTTTTAAAGAATTTGCGTGTTGGGGGTACGAATTTTCAGCGCAAGTGATCTGTATAGAGCAAAACCTCGTAGGTATTTGTATTCAAAAAGGTGTTAACATAAAAATGCACGCGAATCCCTCGGCTGGAGCTGAATTGTCAAAAGAAGTAGACTGGAATGATTGCCTCCAGAGAATCGGGGAGCACAAAGACAGGACTTCATTCGCAGAGCTCTTCGCCCATTTTTCTCCCTACCTCAAATCGTTTTTGATAAAGGCTGGCGGGATCAATTTCGAAATAGCGGAAGAGCTCGTTCAGGACACAATGATTAAGGTATGGCGGAAAGCCCCAAGCTTTTCGCCAGATCAGGCTTCAGCTAGCACATGGATATACACTATAGCAAGAAACACTCGTATTGATTGGTTGAGGAAGCAAAACAGACAGCGCGCAGAAATGCTGCAAGCTGACGATATCTACGACGAAGGAGACCCAGAGTCGCTTGAGTCGAACCTTGTGCAGCTGCGTAACGAAAAAATAATTTCTCAGGAACTGTTAAAAATCCCTGCGGATCAAGCTGAGGTCCTCCGCTTAATGTATTTTAAGAACAAGTCTGGCCAAGAGGTGGCCGACGAGCTTAATCTCCCGTTGGGGACAGTGAAATCAAGGATTCGTCTTGCTCTTAAAAAGATGAAGGTCGGCCTTAGATCGATCAAAGATTTAGAGGATTAAACATATATGATAAGTAAATGCCCAGATGAGACGCTCTTGGTGGAATACGCCTCAGGTTCGCTCAGCACCGCCCCAAGTATTGCTGTTACAACCCACTTGAAGTATTGCGATAAGTGTAGAAATGCCGTCAGTGCCCTCGGATTTCTAGGAGGGAGCTTGTTGGAATGTCTCGAAGAAGAGGAGGTATCAGAGGGACTTTTAGCGCAGGTTCTAGACCGTATCGAGACACTGGAAGACCAGCCATCCTCGGTGGAGAGCAGCAAAGGTTCTGCNGTTGTAGATCCANTTGCGTCGGGACTTCCAGAATTCGTTAGGAGTNTACTTCCAGATGAGAAACTCAGCTGGAGAAACCTAACCAGTTCGCTAGAAGTTGCACCCATACGGATCGGAGAAAAAGATTTTGAGGTCTCGCTNCACCGAATTCATCCCGGAGGCAAGGCTCCTGAGCACGATCACAGGGGTAAAGAGATTACGGTAGTTTTAAGAGGAAGCTTCTCAGACGAAGACGGGGTTTATCACCCAGGAGATTTTTTAGTGAGAGAGGAAGGCGACACCCACCGACCTTATGCTGCGAGAAATGAAGAATGTGTATGCCTATCTGTTCTGGAGGCGCCTATTAAGTTAACCGGCATAAAGAGCGTCTTCAACCCATTTATTAGCTTCTCCCCTCGCTAAGTGAACCTTGGACGAATTAACCCGTCTACTGGGTGAAAGCCCACCGGGCTGGGCTATTTTAGTTGTACCTATCCTTGCCTTCATGGAATCCTGCGCCCTAGTGGGTCTTTTCNTATCAGGCGTTCTCCTCCTGACNGTAGCCACCCTTTTACACTCCCAGAACTTTGCAGATCCTCGTCTAATGGCGAGCCTAGCTTTTCTCGGCGCCCTAATGGGAGATCAGACTGGATTTCTTTTCGGGCGATTGTACGGGAATAATATCTGGAACATTCAGTTCCTNCAGCGCAGGGCGTCAGGCAAGGAGAAGTTTGAGAAATTAATGATTAGAAATGCTCCTTGGGCAATTTTCGTTGGAAGGTTTATACCGGCCATCCGCTCTATAACCCCTATTTTAGCGGGCCTAGCAAACATTTCACCAAAGAAATTTATATTTTACGATATAGTCGCCTGTGCCTTCTGGGCGATTGGCCTTTTTCTTCTTGTGGTTAGCTTGGGAAGCATCGACTTTCTCAACTTTTCAAATTCCTGATTAACGGTTTATTCGCATCTCCTATTGAAGCCGGGTGATCCGCATCAGTGAAATCGATAATTTGATCCCACTTCTCATTAATGTCTTCTGGACCGAAGCCCGCAGAGACACTAAAAGCATGCCCTCGACTTCTCTCCCAGCGAACTTTGCCTATCCAACCTGCACCAACCTCAAACAATCCGCCGGTCTCAGTGCTATTTTCGTCACATAGCTTCAATACCAATGGCATTACAAACTTTGGTTTTAGGGCGTCGACTAATTCTTTCGGCATGACCGTTTCTGTTAATCGGGAACCCGCTATCGGCGCGATGGTATTAACACATATGTTCTTAGACCGCCCCTCTAACGCAAGTGTTTGAGACATGCCNTGCAATGCTAGCTTCGCCGCAGAGTAGTTGGTCTGCCCGAAGTTGCCATAAATCCCCGCGGCCGAGGCAGTAAAAATGAGCCTGCCATAATTCTGCTCCCGCAAATGTGGCCAGGCCGCATGCGTGACCGCAAAAGCTCCCTTCACGTGGACATCATAGATTAGATCCCAGTCTTCTTTGGACATCTTGTGAAAGGTTTTATCGCGAAGTATGCCAGCGTTATTTATTACAACGTCGATCCGACCAAACGTATCTAGAGCGCTCTTAACAATTTTAGTTCCGTCAACCACCGAATCGTAATTAGCCACAGCTTCTCCACCACCCTCTTTGATTTCATCGACAACTAGATCTGCGGCAGATTTATCGGAACCGCCGCCGAAGGCAGAACCGCCGAGGTCATTGACAACTAATTTTGCTCCCCTTTTTGCCATTTCTAATGCGTACGACTTGCCAAGCCCATTTCCGGCGCCTGTAACTAAAACAACTCTGTCTTCGAACCGTACATCTTCCATTTTCCGGATCCTGAATAACGAACTCTCGCCCTATTATCACTGAGATAAAAAAAAAATTCATAAAAAATTACTTCGCTTGAGAATGGCAAGAGCCTTGAGTAAACATTGATCGCAAAATTTGTTGACTTAAAAGCACTTTTGTAGAAACCTTGAAGTAGTGATTGTTCAAATTCTAACATGGTGACGAAAAGCGCAATCATTTAGAAATTTGGAANTCATATGATCCAATAAAATCATTATTGGAGATTTGACAATTTTAAAGAGTAAACAGNCATAGGCTGTTTTGAAGTCCCTTAAAATAAGAAAAATAAGTGTTAAAAAAAGGGGGCTAAATTGCAAACGTTAAAAAATCTCTGGCTATACCTTGCCATCANAGTTAATGGACTCATATTTTCAATTCCTTCTCTCGCAAACGAGGGAGCGACTTTGGAAGAAGTTATAGTCACCGCACGTAAACAAGAGGAGTCGGCTCAAGATATCCCTGTAGCATTGACCGCTTTGACAGCCGAACTCGAAAACAGTTCGATCAGAGACTTAAAAGACGTCACAGGTTACTCGCCAAACGTTATTTTTGGTGAGGATACAGCGAGAGGCGGAGGCGGCGCAGTCGTTAATATAAGAGGTATCAGTCCAGTGAGATCGGACGATAATTCTTTAGACGCACCTATCGCAGTTGTAGTTGACGGCATATACCTGGGATCAATGGCGGGGCAAGTAATGGAGAATTTTGATCTAGAAAGAGTCGAGATTCTGAGGGGTCCGCAAGGAACTTTGTTTGGGAAAAATACGGTAGGCGGAGTCATAAATGTAGTGAGGAGTCGCCCTACCGGCGAGTTTGGAGGAAAATTCAAATTAACCGCGGGGAATGATGGACAACTTGAAGCGAGGGCAGTTCTGAATACTCGCTTAAGTGAGAACGTCGCAATGAAGTTCTTTGCAACCGACATAAGCTATGACGGGTATATGGAAAATATCACAACCGGTAGCGGTGTTGGAGAGAGAGATTATCAGAACTACGGGCTAACTTTTCTCTTTGAACCAAATGATCGCTTCGAGGCACTTTTGACGGTTGAGGCTTTCAGAGATGAGGGCATCATGGCGGCTTTCCAAACAAACTATAATACCCCAGCCGGCTTGCTACCTGCTCCCCCACCCGGGTCGCCAGAAAATGATTACAGTGGTGGCTTTCTAAATTGCACGATATTTGGGAACTGCAGGACCTCGCTTGAGAGGCCGGAATTTTCTGATAACGACAAAGATAATTTATCGGAATTAGATACAGAGTCGCTAACATTAAATATGAGCTACGAAATTAACGATAATTTAACGCTTGTATCGATAACGGGACATAGGAAACTTGATGAGTATCGTTACTACGATTTCGATGCGTCTCCTAATCCTTTTATAACAATTGAACGAAAAAACGACTTTGAGCAGACAAGCCAAGAACTTAGATTAGACGGAAATTTCGACAAAGTTTCCTTCTCTGCGGGGGTCTATTACTTTAACCAAGACTTTACCCAAGACTGGAGCACAGCAGACCAGTTTTGGGCGTTTCTTTTCGGAGGGGTAGTAGCAGATCCTGGGCTCTATGCAGCATGTTTAGCCGGCGCTTTTACGGTGGCTTGCGATGAGGGCCTTACTAGTATCCCGCTTGGAACTGAAGTTGCGCAAGTCTTGTATGAGAATCAAGATACAACCTCAATTGCAGTGTATGGGCAGATGGACTATCGGTTCAATGATAAATGGACAGGAACCGCTGGAATTCGTTGGACTGAGGAAGAGAAAGACTTCATTGCTGGTCAAGCATACCTTACAACTAAAGATAGGGAGTGGTTAAGAAACTTTCCAACGGCTTTTGGAGACAACGGCTACGCGGATCTGTTAGAGAAATGGACTGATACTTCGTTCAAACTGGGCCTAACTTATAATATAAACGACAGCTCAATAGTTTATGGAATGTTTTCGCAGGGCTTCCACTCCGGAGGGTTCTTTGGAGTAAACCAAAACATAAGAGATTTCATTCGAGACGTATATGATCCTGAAACTGCAGATAATTATGAAATCGGGTACAAAAGCCAACACTTAGATGATCGACTACGTTTCAACGCGGTATACTTTTATAACGATTTCAAAGATAAACAAGAATCCTTTGTTGCCCTTGACCCGGACACAAAAACTGTAGCTACTGTCTTTGATAACGCTGCAAGCGTTAAGTACAAAGGAATTGAAATCGAGGCAGTTTTCGTCTTCAACGAGTATTTTAGAGGGTTTATAAATTATGGCTCTTTGGATGCAGAGTACGAAGAATTCTTCACTGATATCAATCCCAACGATGCGCAGGAGCTGATAGAGGACGCGTCGTTCTTGACGCCGAGGAATGCACCAGAATTTACTTTGGGAGTAGGCGGTACTCTATCTATTCCTGTTGAAACCGGGGTAATTGAGGCATTCGTAAAGTTCACTAGGATCGATGAGAGAGAAGCGAGCTTGTTGAATTTAAGTAATGCCAGAATCGACGAAACCGATGAACTCAGCATGTCCGTTGGTTACTATGCTAATGAAAATTGGGCAGTATCTGCATACTGTAGGAACTGCACTGACGAAAGGTTTGAAGTTTTCGCTCCGATAGCGACCTTGTTCGCAGCAGGAACGGTAAACAAGCCGAGAAGCTATGGCTTAGAGTTTAGCTATCAGTTCTAGAGAACTGCAATTTTTTAAAAACCCGGCTTTTGCCGGGTTTTTTTTATTTCAAGCAAAGCAGTCCTTTTGATTGACGAAACACTCCGTCCAATTCAGAAACCAAAAAGGTATTTTGGATCTACCATGTCCATTTTTTTTTCATTATTTATACATTTTACGTTGACAAAAGGAACAATTTGTAAAAATATTCNAATTGCNAAGACAAAAAACAAAAAAAATCCAAAGACATTAAAGGGGGAATTGTGGTGTATATAAGATCGCTTGTAGTTGCATCAGTAGCTTTTAGTAGTTGTCTCTTTGCTCTATCGTCCGCAGCCGACGAGCAAAGTATAGGACTTGAAGAAGTCGTAGTAACAGCGAGAAAACAAGAAGAATCTGCTCAGGATATCCCAGTTGCGTTGACAGCGTTGACGTCCGAACTTCAAAACAGCTCGATTAGGGACCTAAAAGACATTACAGGATACTCGCCAAACGTTATTTTTGAAGAAAACAGTCAGCGTGGCGGTGGCGGTGGAGTCATTAACATTCGAGGAATCAGCCCCGTTCGATCAGATGACAACTCGCTTGACGCGCCAATCGCGGTAGTAGTTGACGGCATTTATCTGGGATCTATGGCCGGCCAGGTAATGGAAAATTTTGACCTAGAGCGAGTTGAAATTCTAAGAGGCCCTCAAGGTACTCTTTTCGGGAAGAACACTGTTGGTGGCGTAATAAACGTTATCCGTTCTAGACCCACGGGAGAGTTTGGGGGAAAGTTAAGGCTGACCGCGGGCAAAGACGGACAACTCGAAGCAAGAGCGGTCATAAATACTAGTCTCAGCGAAACTTTAGCAATGAAGTTTTTTGCAACCGACATCAGCTACGATGGATTCATGGATAACATTACGACGGGAAGCGGAGTCGGNGAACGAGACTATCAAAACTATGGGTTAACCTTCTTGTTCGAACCTAATGATCGTTTTGAAGCGCTCTTAACCGTAGAGGCATTCAGAGACGANGGTACTTTGGCTGCGTATAACACAAACTACAACGTCCCAGCTGGNCTGTTGCCTGCACCGCCTGCTGGTTCGCCAGAAAATGATTTTAGCGGTGGCTTCTTAAATTGCACAGTGTTTGGCAATTGCAGAAACTCTTTGGAGACTCCGGAAGTATCTGATAACGACAAAGATCACCGGTCTGAACTTGATACAGATGCAATTACTCTGAAGATGGAATATGCGCTAAATGATAATTTGACATTAGTTTCCATCACAGGACGAAGAGAACTCGACGAGTTTAGCTTTTATGACTTCGATGCGTCTCCCAACCCGTTTATAACCATTCAAAGAACAAACGAGTTCGAGCAAACAAGCCAGGAACTAAGGTTAGACGGAAACTATGACAAGGTTTCCTTCTCCGCCGGTCTCTACTACTTCAATCAGGACTTCACGCAGGATTGGTATACAGGGGATCAGTTTTGGGCATTTCTTTTCGGAGGAGTTGTTTCAGATCCTGGGCTTTATGCAGCCTGTTTAGCAGGAGCTTTTACAGTCGCTTGNGATGAGGGATTAACCAGTATTCCGCTTGGTACAGAAATAGTGCAGGTCCTTTACGAAAACCAAGATACAACGTCCAAAGCGGCTTANGCTCAAATGGACTATCGATTCAACGAAAAATGGACACTCACTGCTGGCATTAGATGGACAGAAGAAGAGAAGGACTTCATCGCTGGCCAAGCTTACCTGACGACCAAGGAGCGAGAGACTCTCAGAAACTTTCCAACGGCGTTTGGAGACAATGGCTACGCTGATCTACTAGAAAAGTGGACAGACACGTCNTTGAANTTGGGGATGACTTACAACATTAACGACAGTTCAATGGTGTATGGAATGTTCTCGCAAGGCTTCCACTCAGGCGGGTTCTTCGGTGTGAACCANAACATCAGGGATTTCATCCGAGACGTCTACGATCCCGAAACAGCNGACAACTACGANATTGGTTACAAGAGCCAGCATNTAGATGATCGGCTTCGTCTCAACGCGGTATACTTCTACAACGATTTTAAGGATAAACAGGAATCATTCGTTGCTCTTGACCCTGACACCAGAACCGTCGCAACGGTCTTTGATAACGCCGCAAGCGTTAAATATAAGGGCGTTGAACTTGAGGCTGTGTATGTATTCAACGAATACTTCAAAGGTTTCTTAAACTACGGCAGTCTGGATGCGGAGTACGATGAGTTTTTCACCGACATAAATCCGAACGATGCGCAAGANATTATTCAAGACGCGTCATTCCTAACTCCGAGAAATGCCCCCGANTTCACCTTGGGTGTTGGCGGGACTTTAACNATCCCGGTGGAGACTGGCGTAGTTGAAGCNTTCGTTAAGTGGACAAGGATNGACGAGAGGGAAGCCTCTTTGTTGAACCTTAATCAGGCTCGGATAGATGAAACCGACGAAGTTAGCGCAAGTGTTGGATTTTACTCCAATGACGACTGGGCAGTATCAGCTTATTGCAGAAATTGCACCGACGAGCGCTTCGAGGTGTTCGCGCCCATAGCAACCCTTTTTGCTGCGGGGACAACAAACAGACCNAGAAGNTACGGTATGGAGTTCACCTACCAATTCTGAACTTTGTTTTCAGCACAAAAAAACCCGGCAAATGCCGGGTTTTTTTTGTTTATAAATGGTGGTCTTAATCCATTGTTAAAAATACACTAACCCAAGACAAGCTCTGCGAAAGTCCTCAATTCCGTTACACTTCTGGTGGAAACCAGCAACGATGAAACGGGGGTCCCCCTCCACGCATTCAGCCGATCTTTGATTCTATCAACTGAACCCACNAGAGATATCTCATCGGCTAGCTCAGTGGGCACTGCANGCATCGCCTCGTCTTTCTTACCCGCCAAGTACAAATCTTGAATTTTTTCAGCGGCCTCTTCAAAGCCCATGCGCTTGACTAACTCATTGTGAAAATTCCTTGATTTAGCTCCCATGCCCCCGATATAAAGAGCAAGGCTATGTTTCAAAGGAACCAAAGCCTCCTCAACATTATCGTTAATAATCACAGTGATCCCTTGCATGATCTCAAAACCTGGTTTCGCATGTTTTATCTGATCGGAATAAACTTCTTGACGATAGGGTGAGTAATAAAGAGGTAGCCACCCATCTGCAATTTCGGCCGTCATAGCAACATTTTTGGGGCCCTCTGCTCCCAGGAAGATGGGCAAATCTTTTCGGAGTGGATGAGTGATGGACTTTAGCGGTTTACCGAGTCCCCATGATCCCTCGCCAGTATATGGTAGCGGATAATGGGTTCCATCATTTTCAACAGGTGCCTCTCTATTAAAAACTTGCCGTATTATGTTCACGTACTCGCGAGTTCGGGCTAACGGCTTTCCAAAAGGCCTGCCATACCACCCCTCAACTACTTGCGGGCCAGATACACCCAGACCAAGAATTACTCGACCACCAGAGAGATGATCGAGAGTAAGCGCTGCCATTGCGGCAGCTGTCGGAGCTCTTGCCGACAACTGCGCTATTCCAGTGCCCAAGCGAATCCTCTCAGTATGCGCGCCAATCCACGCAAGGGGAGTAAAAACATCGGAGCCCCATGCCTCTGCGGTAAATACTGCATCGTATCCTAGCTTCTCTGCCTCTTGGGCTATGCTCACTAGCTTAGGATCGGGTCCCGCGCCCCAATAGCCCAGTTGCAGCCCAATCTTTAAATCTTCCATAAAAAGCTCCTTTTTTTCGTTCTTTTTTTATAATCCAANATGCTGATGCCGAATCTAGGGCAAATCTTCGGGCAATTCAGGCTGAAAACCTTTAGCAGCCTTCTCCGATTCAAATCCCACAACATAGGTTGCTGGGATCGGGCATCGAGCCGCGTGAAGCGTGTTTTTTGGTATTTTTATCAAATCTCCACCCCTCGCAATCAGAAGCTCGTCTCGCGCCGCGTCAAATGTCTCAAATAGCCCAGAGAGAACGTAGATGTGGAGTCCAGTTTTGTGCCAGTGAATATCTTCAATGTCTCCTGTCTCCATAGCCCCGTCTCTGAAGAAGAAGCCTTCGGATTTAGCTAACTGTATAGCCTCTTCCCTAGAGGAGAACCCAATTTTTTCAATGGCCACCGACATCATACTTTTCCTTAAAAAGTAACTACTTGCCAAGAATAACCGATCCAAAAAAATTGTGTAAAAGAGTTTTTTGAAATGTTTTAGGAAACCAAACAAGACAATCAGGAAGAAATTTTTTATCATATTCATAAACATCTATTAAAAAAAAATGAGCGACGAAATCGAAAATAAAACACCTTATGAAATCCTGGGTGATCAGGGAATCAAAGACCTTGCTAATGCTTTCTATGAGGCGATGGAGGAGCTTCCGCTTGCAGCAGACATTAAAGCGATGCACTCAGATAATCTAGATCACGTTAAACGAATGCTTGCGGCCTACCTGACTGGTTGGATGGGTGGACCCCCCGTTTACCTGGCTGTAAAAGGCACCGTTTGCCTGACCGAACCACACGAGCCCTTCAGAATAGGACCAAAAGAAAGGGATCAATGGCTGGCGTGCATGGACGCGGCACTTGATAAAATTAAGGCTTCAGACGGTTTAAAACAAATGCTCAAGGAACCTCTGTTTAGAGTCGCAGAGACGGTCAGGAACTGCGACGACTCCACCCCAAAAAATAAAGGTCCTAGTATTATTGCAGTAGGCTAGTTTCTTACCAAGAGAAAAAATTTGTTTCCTCATTTCTGGAGTGTCGATACTGAAACTCTTGGTTAAAATAACATAGCTTCGGCTCTAGCGAAGCCAAAATTTGTATTAAACTAAATTACTCTAAAGCATGTTAAGGGGTTAAAATGAGAGTGGGTGTCTCCCTACCAATACGAGAGATGACTGGGGACTTTGCGGCAATCAAAGATTTTGCGCAAGCAGCAGAGGATCTCGGACTTACTCATCTTAGGATCCCTGACCAGATCATGCGCCCGGGAAGCGGATACGTTAATGAGCCGATGATGCTCCTTTCAAACATAGCCGCGGTAACAAAGGCGATCGAGCTGGTTCCCTCAGTGATAATACTACCGGCAAGGGACACAGTTTATTTTGCAAAGCAAGCCGCTGAGCTAGACAATCTGTCAGAGGGCCGGCTCAGATTAGGCGTAGGCATAGGCTCCAGCGAGGCAGAGTACGGGTATCTCGGGAAGGAATTTTCTAACCGAGGTCGCCGATGCTCAGAGCAAATGCGATTGCTCCAAGAACTTTGGGTAAGAGATGAAGTCAATTTTTCAGGCGACTTTCACAATGTTTCTGGTGCTGGCCTCAACCCCTTGCCAGTACAGAGACCGATACCAATGTGGATCGGAGGAAGGGCAATCCCCTCACAACCTGTGGTTGAAAGAATCGGTCAGATAAGTAACGGATGGTTTGTTTTATGCGGTCCAAACGAGATAGAAAGTGTCAGATCTAAAATCGCGGCTGAAGCAATAAAAGCTGGACGCTCTCCAGACGAAATCGGTGAAGAAGCAGGGGTTGCTGTTGTTGGAGAGAGAGAACATGAGTGGAAGAAAAGAGTAAAGGAATGGAAAAAAATTGGACTTTCCCATCTTTGTCTTCGAACTCTCGGGGGAGGCTTGAAAGTAACACAGCATGTCAAAAGACTTCAGGAAGTAATCAAAGAACTTCCCGAAACTTTAGCTTAATCGGTCTACTCATTTTTACTTGGAGCAATAAAGGGTGCGAGAAATAACAGAGAAGAAAGTAAAACTTGGCTCTGCCACCCTGGCTTACTTCGAAAGAAATACCCACTTAAAAAATATCGGTCCAACTTTGTTGTTTGTTCATGCCACAGGCTTTCATGCAAGAGTTTGGGATAAAATAATTAACTCGATCGGCGATTTCCATTCCGTGAGCATCGATCAAAGGGGACATGGTCGAAGCCAAAAACTCCCGATAACACATTGGGATGAGGTGGTCACAGACACAGAGGAGTTTATAGAAAAACTGGAATTAGAAAACCTTATTGGTGTAGGGCATAGCATGGGCGGACACGCCTTAATTGGAGCAAGCGCCACCCTAGGACAAAGTTTTAAAAAGATTATCGCCATCGACCCAGTCATTCCTGAACCAAATTCCTTTCAAGAACAAAATTCCGCGTTGTTCGAGGACGTAAGCAATCACCCAATAGCCAAGAGAAGAAACGAATTTTCATCGGTCGAAGAGATGATGGACAGGCTCAGGGGTAAGGGATCTTACGGCATCTTTGATTCTGAAGTTTTTAAAGATTACTGCAAATATGGATTACTCAAAAACGAAGAAGGGTCGGGCTATCATTTAGCATGCCCACCAGACATTGAAGCGAGTGTCTATTCATCTTCACGAACAAACGCTAAGATTTATGATTCGTTGGAGAAAATCAGATTCCCAGTCTTAATTATCAGAGCAAAAGAACGCCAACCAGGCAAGCAGGTAATGGATTTCTCAACTTCACCAACTTGGCCAGAACTTGTTAATCAATTCGAAAACGGTAAGGAAATATATTTCCCTGATAACACACACTTTCTTCCTATGGAAATCCCGGAGAAAATAATCGAAATTTTAAAAACTGAAATAGCTGAGGTAGCGACACAATTTAGTGCCGACTAGCAAGGTTTTGAAAACCAACCGTAGAGCGAAAAAAATGGAAGGTCTCAGCATTGGCATAACTGGTTCTGATAAATTTCTTGCGGGCAACCTACGGTCAAGAAAAGCTCTTACAAAAAGGCTCGCAACATCCGAAATCGACCATCTTTTTGTGGCTGACCACATAAGCTTTCATACTGGTATAGGTATGGATGCCCTTATAAACGCGGCCACCCTATCTGCTATGCTCCCGGAAATGACAATCGTTACGGGCGTGTATCTTTTGGCGCTACGACACCCCGTGCCAGTTGCAAGGCAGTTGTCTTCGCTTAGCTTATCGGCCCCCGGGAGACTCATTTTTGGAGTCGGAATCGGCGGTGAGGATCGTCACGAAATGGAGATCTGTGGCGTAGACCCCTCAAAAAGAGGTAAACATACTAATGATTCTTTAACGGCAATTCGAGAGCTGATGAGCGGGAAAGAGGTCAGCTACAATTGCGAGTTTTTCAGTTTTGAAAACGCTCGGATAAGCCCAAAACCTGACCCCAAAATCCCCATTTTGATAGGCGGCCGTTCAGAGGCTGCGTTAAAAAGGACAGCCAAATACGGTGAGGGCTGGTTAGGAGTCTGGGTCTCTCCTCAAAGATTTGAGATGGCAGTCAGACAGATAGCCGACTTGAAAGAGAGAGACCAGAAAGACCCGTGGATGCACGGGATTCAGGTTTGGGCAGGTGTTGGAGATAGTGCAAAAGAAAACTTAGCGCGCGGAATGGAGGCCATATATAAAATACCGTTCGAAAAATTTGAAAGATATAGCCCATACGGGCCGCCAGAAAAAATTGCAGAGTTTCTGTGTGGCTACGTTGAGTCAGGGGCGCGCATAATAAATATCGAGGCTCGCGGCAGCTCCATAGAGGAAAGTATCGAGGTTGTTTCGAGTATCAGCGCCCTTCTTCACAAAGAATTTCCAACATTCTAGGGACTAGGGAAATCAAAAGCTCGCCCCCAAAACTAACTACCAAAAATTCAGGGGCTTTGAATTGTTGGTAAAGCAATTGAAGCCTGCATGCAACGTTCTCTGTCAAGGCAGGGCAGATTTCTATTTAAATTTTTTTTGATCATGCGCCTATTTTTTGTTTTGTCTTTGCCCTGACCAAGGAAAAACAACTCGGTTATTTGCTTCAAAACTATAATAAACAGATGATTTGGCCAAGGCAAAAACTAAAGAATACCTGCGGTCTAAAACCCCCGCTTTCCGGCTTCTGCCATAAAGGGTTGGTACTCCCTGTATGGTGTCCCGTTCGCACTACCAATAGTATGTCCCGCGTCTGTAGTTAGCGTAAGCCCCGAGGTATACCCTGATTCATCACTCGCGAGCCAGAGAGCGGCATTAACAACATCCTCTGGCAAACCTGGACGTCCTTTTAGAGGCGACGCTTTGGCTAGAGCCTCTCTCGTAGTTTGAAGGTCGGTATGATCGCCAAAGGTTGCTGCGACCATTGGCGTGGCCATNCCAGCGGGCGATATGCAATTAGCTCTAATTCCGTGCTGTGCAAGCTCGCAAGCAACACTTTTGGTAATTCCTACTATTGCGTGTTTAGCAGCCGTGTATGCATGGGGGCCCAAGCCGCCATTTATTCCAGCAGTAGATGACATACTTACTATCGAACCCCGCTCACGAGGTATCATTACGCGAGCAGCATGTTTGCAGCCGTAAAAACAGCCGTTAACGTGGATATCAATCGTGCGATTCCACTCCTCTGCGGGAGTTGTNGATATCGGACCTAAGGCTCCAACAACTCCAGCGTTGTTGTACATTACATCAAGTTGCCCGAAATTCTCTACCGCAGTGTCGACCAGTCCCGCAACCTGATCCTCTTGAGTAACATCGCAGTGGACGTAAATTGCAGCACTGCCAAGTTCTTTTGCAACTTTTTGTCCGACATCGTCTTGTATATCTCCAAGAACAACTTTCGCTCCCTCCTCAACAAAACGCTTTGCTGCACCAGCACCAAAACCGCTTGCAGCGCCCGTAATGACAGCAACTTTCCCCTCTAATCTTCCACTCATAACTGTTCCTCTTATTTAGCTTATGTTGTTATTAAAACAGAATAATCCCTTGCTTTTCTAAAGTTTTTGCTGCGAAATTAGCAAAGATTAAACGCAAGGATTTCCCTCATCGATAACGATTTCCCTCCCTACCCGTCTCGGCGGTATGCCTGGTTCGTAGTGTTTGTTCTTATCATCGCTTCTCTGGTCGCTTTCATTGATCGGCAGGTCGTGGCAATCGTTGTCGAACCAATGCAAAAGGATCTTGACGTAGGCGACACCGAGATAGGTTGGCTTTATGGAGTCTTCGCTCTTTTCTACGCATTCGCTGCAATCCCAATAGCGACGATAGCAGATAAAAAGAGTAGAAAGCATGTTATTGCGATAGGAATTTTTGTTTGGTCACTAATGACAATAGCGTGCGGTTTGACAAAAAATTATTGGCAGATATTCCTTGCCAGAATTGGAGTGGGAATTGGCGAAGCCACTTTGTCCCCGACAACAACATCTCTTCTCGGAGACTATTTTCCAAGAGAGGATTTGCCGCTTGCTATCAGCATCTTTCAAGCAGGCCCAATTGTTGGCACGGGAATAGCTTTTGTAATAGGTGGCATGGTCTTACAGCTAGTCGGAGAGTCTCCACCGCTCGTGCTACCCTATTTCGGCGAACTCGCGCCATGGCAGCAGACTTTTGTCTACTTAGGCTTACCCGGAATTTTGCTTTCTGTCATGATTCTGGTAATACGTGAACCAAGCAGAAGGCCATTTTCAGGAGATCCAGAAACATCAAGTGATACCGAACAACTTATAAATTTTTACAAGCGCAATTTCAAAACAATCTTTTTCCATCACCTAGGGAACCTCTCTCTTGTTTTAACAGGATATGCGTTCGTTTTTTGGAGCATTACTTTCTTTGTNAGGGTNCATGGAATGAATGCGGCGGAGGCCTCTCAGATATTCGGCTGGATTTTCATTTTCTTTGGCCCCATGGGGCCTTTTTTAGTCGCTTACATTGCCAGAGCGTTAAGTAAAAAAGGGCATCGGGACGCTAATATAACAGCTGGAATGCTTGGAGGATTTATAACTATTCCCGCAGTCTTAATCATTCAGATAGCGCCCTCTCCATTCTGGGCNTTTGTCCTTTACGCGCCCGCATTGGCAGCCGTAAACTCTCCTTTTGGGATCGCATCAGGAGCGCTGCCAGTTATAACTCCCCCGCACCTTCGTGCGCGAGTCGCCGCAGTTTATATGTTAACTGGGGCAATAGGGATGATGTTTGGACCCCCACTCGCTGGCGCCTTTAATGAATACATTTTTCCAGGCGCGGAGGGCGTGCGTTATTCAATGATCACTATGACATGTTTCTTTGGAATAACCGGTGTAGTNCTTTTGCAGCTAGGAAGAAAGCACTACGCTTTGACAATGAAAAATACCGAGAACTGGGAAAAAGATTCGGAACGCAAATAAACCTCGAAGCAGAGATATTGTTCGATCAAAATTATTTGTTTAGTTGCAAAACTTAAGGAGATAAAAAGATGAAAACGTTAAGTGCGCCAGGAGCACCCTTTCAATACGCATGGCATGTGCCTAATCTAGAGAGCGCCGCAAAATATTGGGCAGAAAATCTAGGAATAGGTCCGTTTTTTTTAAGCGAGGTTGATTCACGCCAATACGACGGGTTCCAATATAGAGGCGGCGACGGAATACTTCAGATGCGACTTGCATGGGCACAAAGCAAAGAAGGGCAAATAGAGCTGATAGAAGTAAAATCAAAAGAACCTAATGTTTATCATGACCTCGTAGCGCCAGAAAAAACTGCTTTCCATCACGTTGGAATCTGGTCTGATGATTACGACGCAGATAAGAATTTTTTATCTTCAAGTTATGAGATCGCAATGGATATGGGAAAAGATACGAATATTTGTTACTTTGATACAATAGAGGCATCGGGCAATATGATCGAATTGATTGAGAGAAACGACGCGATATTGGGGCTATTCGGCCTCATAAAAAAAGCAGCGGATGAGTGGGATGGAACAAGGCCATTGAGAACTATGGCAGACCTCACTAGCTGAAATGAACATTAACTTTCCTTCAACACCAGCGATTTTAGAACACCTGAAAAAGTAGGACCCTATGAAAACTGATATTGGCGTTACATTTGGCAGCTTGGGAGTGTTGGGGGCAAAAAAAGTTCCAAAGATTGCAAGTCAAGCGGAAGAAATGGGCTTTAATTCTTTTTGGACGGTTGAAGCAACCGGAACAGATGCTTTTACTCTTTTAGGCGCTGCCTCGGTCGCGGCTCCTACGCTTAATCTTGGAACAGGTATTATTCCGATCCANCTACGTTCGCCCACTTTAGCAGCCATGTCGGCGGCGTCCCTTCAGGCAATGAACCCTGAAGCAGAGATATTCTTAGGTGTCGGCGTTTCAGCGCCTGGAATCTTGAAACAACATGGTATAGACGCAACCGACAAGCCCATTCGGATGATGCGGGAATATATCGCATTGCTGCGGGAATGTTTCTCAGGAGACTCCGTCTCATTTGAAGGGGATTATTTTTCAACTAAACGATTTAGGCTGGGTTTAAGANTTGAAGGGAGGGTGCCGAAAATAATTATGGCCGCGCTCAATCCACAAATGCTTAAACTAGGTGGCGAAATTGCCGACGGAGTTTTGCTAAACTATCTTCCTGCTTCTCACGTCAAGTACTCTGTTGACAGAGTTCGAAAAGGCGGAGATGCGAAAATTTTTGCTTACGTGCATGCTTCAGTCTCAGAGTTCGAAAAAGCCCGTGCTTCTGCGAGAAAAGATCTTTTCAATTACGCGATGGCGGATGGTTACGCAAAAATGTTTAAAGAGGCAGGATTCGAAGATGAAATCACTGAGTTAAGAGAAAAGCAAAAAAACAAAGATAGAGAAGGTGCGCTCTCAGCGATCTCGGACAGAATGATTCAAGCGATTGACTTTATCGGCACGTCGGCTGAGGTGAGAGATTTTATTGATAGCTACACAGAAGCGGGTGTCGAGCATCCAATTTTAATGCCAATGCCTTGGGGCGAAAACAGGGAGAAGGTAGCGCTCGAAACCATGCAATCTGCTTTTTCGTCTAATATTTAATNGCGTTTTTTTTTTAAGAGCNCTAAGTTGAAAGAGGCCCTTAGGTTTATTAACTTAGTCTACGGGCACTAGGATTGAGGAAATTATGGCCACGATACTTATCGTAGAAGACAACGAATTAAACCGAGATATGCTTTCGCGGCGGCTCATCAAAAAAGGCTATCAAATTGAATTTGCGGAGGATGGCGCGGAAGGCCTAGAGAAAATAGGTAAACTTCAGCCAGATCTTGTGCTAATGGATATAGGGCTTCCTGTAATGGACGGGTGGGAAGCCACAAAAAAAGCAAAAGAAAGTCCAGAAACAAAAGATGTGCCCATCATTGCTCTAACAGCTCATGCTTTAGAGCAAGACAGAGAGAAGGCTTTTGATGTCGGCGCAGATGACTTCGACACCAAACCAGTGGATTTCAAAAGATTACTCGAAAAGATACAAAAGCTTATCAATTAGAATCAACTATATCTCGGAAAGCAACGCACTCAGTTCGTCCGAAATACTGGATGACTTTTTATCTACAAAACCAGCATAAAGTGACGAGAGAGTTGACCGCAAAGTTTCATCTAAATCCATCCCACTGCATATTACAACCCTACAATTTCCGTATCCATCTAGAGCATTAAACCGAGTCAAGAACTCAAACCCGTCCATTACAGGCATAGAAAGATCCAAGACAATAAGATCTATATCATCCGAAAGCATTGATAGTCCCTGCTTACCATTATCGGCATGCAACACAGTAAAACCATCAGAGACCAGTACTCTCGAAATCAAATCTCTTGCATCTGAATCGTCATCAATTACCAGAACTTTTTTCCCTGCCGTGCCATCTCCAAACAAACTAGAAATTTCTGAGGCTAAAACCTTTCTGTCAACAGGTTTTGTAAAGTGGGCAGACGCTCCTAACGGCAGAGCCTTTCCATCGTCGTCGACCATACTAAGCATGATTACAGGAATTGATTTTAAGT
>PARM01000027.1 GCA_002711495.1 Gammaproteobacteria bacterium | reverse complement strand
GTAAGCCTTGTTGGGATGGATGGAAAGTGGGCTATTCATCCGAATCAAATCGAAACAATTCAAAAAGTTTTTTCTTACTCTCAAGAGGAAGTGAAAAATGCAAAAGCTCAACTCGCTGCGTACGAAGAAGGAAAAAAACACGGGCATGGCGTTGTAAACCTCGACAACACGATGATTGATGCAGCGAGCATAAAGCTTGTTCAGAATGTCCTAGAAAAAGCCAAACTTATGGGCTTGTAGACACTAAGCTTGAAAAAGTTCTTCTAAAATTAAGTCTTTTGCAGAGATTTTTACGAAGATTCTCCCTTATATTTGTTGTATACTGGGCACTCTTAGGGGTGGCTTGAGCCTGAGAATATACCCTCAAACCTGATCCGGATAATGCCGGCGTAGGGAAAGGAACTACTTCCAGACCGCTTTACGTCAACCGGGTCTCTTGAAAAAGCTCTATCAGGAGAACCATATGCAATTATTAACCTTTTTACTATTAGTGATGGCCCCTTTATCGCTTGGCGCATCGACCATAGAAGAAATCGTGGTTACTGCAGACCTTAAAGAAAAACAAGAGATCGATATAGCTTCAAGTGTCTTTGTCCTGTCCGAAGAAGCAATAGAAGCGCGCGAAGCGTCGCACCTAGAGGACGTCGTAAATTCAATTCCAAATCTAAACTTTGCCTCTGGCAGCAATCGGGCCCGCTTTTTCCAAATACGCGGTGTGGGCGAGCGCAGTCAGTTTGCAAGCCCGGCAAATCCATCAGTAGGATTTCTGGTTGATGAGGTCGATTTCAGTGGCGCAGGTACTATCGCAAGCATGCTCGACGTTGAGCAAATAGAGGTCTTCAGAGGCCCTCAAGGTACCCGGTACGGGGCCAGTGCTTTAGGCGGGCTCATAAAAGTCAAAACTAGAGACCCAAATCCGGAACGGGAATTGGAACTCAGAATAACTCAGGGCCAACATGCAACCAAAGGGTTTGATTTAATCATCAACACACCCGTCTCGGAACAACTGCTTCTCAGAGCAGCATTTAACGAGCAGGAGAGTGATGGATATATGTACAATCAGTTTCAAAACAGAGACGACACCAACGGCAGAGATGAATCTACCTCCAGAATCAAAATAAGATGGTTACCCGCCGACGAATGGGCCGTTGATTTGTCTCTGGCAAACATCAAGATTGACAATGGATACGACGCTTTCTCCCTAGACAACAACCGAATTACCCTATCGGATGAGCCCGGTTTTGACAGGCAGGATTCAAAGTATGTCTCCATGAAAAGCAAATGGTCAGGTCGAAATTATGAAATAACAGGGATTTTCGGGGCCGCCAATTCAGACATCGGTTACGGTTACGATGAAGATTGGTCCTTTACTGGCATACATCCGTTTGGTTACACCTCGACAGATCATTATCTCAGAGAACGAAAAACACGCAGCGCGGAGTTTAGAATAAATACGCTTTCCGAATTTGGTTGGGTCGCTGGTATTTACTACTTTGACTCAAACGAAGACCTAGTTAGAGAATACACTTTCTTAGCAAATAATTTTTCTAGTACTTATCAATTTAAATCCTATGCCGTTTTTGCAGAATCGGAGATAGAGCTGCTCGAGGGTACATCATTATCAGTGGGAATGAGATTCGAAAAAAGAGAAACTAGTTACGAAGACTCTGAAGGCATCGAGTTCAGCCCTTCTGAAAATTTTTGGGGTGGGGAGTTAAGTCTGAAGAAAGACCTTTACGAGAACTTTCTTGCGTATACATCAGTAGCGAGGGGTTTCAAAGCGGGAGGGTTTAATATTGATGGAACGCTCGATAGTGACTTAAGGGAGTTCGATGAAGAATATCTAATTGAGTATGAAGCAGGGTTTAAAGGCAGTCTATTTAAAAACAGCCTTCAGCTCCGCCTTGCAATTTTCAAAGATGACAGGAGAGATCAACAGGTCAAAAGCTCTATAGTCCGTCCAAGACCGGACGGAAGCACAGAATTCATTGATTTTCTGGGTAACGCCGCAGAGGGCACAAATAAGGGACTGGAGGGAAGCATTGGTTGGGAGATAAATCCTACTTGGCGATTGACTTTTGACGCTGGGCTCTTAAAAGCGACATTCGATCAGTATACAAATGAGTTTGGTGAAAACTTATCTGGAAGAGACCAGGCTCATGCGCCTCGGTATATGGCGAGCGCTGGTTTACGTTTCTCGCACGGCCGCTGGAAGGCAACATTGACTGTAGATACGAAGGATGAATTTTATTTCTCAGATCGACATGGAGTAAAAAGTGAAAGAGCCACGCTTGCGAACTTTTCCCTCGTATATTTTTCAGCACCCT
The DNA here is from genome assembly GCA_002711495.1 of Gammaproteobacteria bacterium. Classification (GTDB taxonomy): domain Bacteria; phylum Pseudomonadota; class Gammaproteobacteria; order Pseudomonadales; family Azotimanducaceae; genus UBA9659. The sequence goes on along the minus strand of PARM01000027.1, from coordinate 68,486 downwards.
GGCAAATTAAGTTGTGGGCAAGGAATCTCGGAGATGAGGACTATCAGACAAGAGGTTTCGGAAGTTTTGGTAACGATCCGAGAAAACTCTATATCACTGAACCATATTATCAACTGGGAGAACCGAGAATAGCGGGTGTCACTCTACAGTTTTTTTTGAGAGATTAATCCTGTGCAGGTGCTGATCGAGGCCTTGCTCACCACGAGCGGCTTAGAAATAGCAGCGGTGATTTTGGCTATAAGCTACTTACTCCTTGCAATTCGCCAGAACATCCTCTGCTGGGCTGCAGCCCTTCTCTCCTCTGGACTGTATTGCTTTATCTTTTTCTCAGTCGAGCTTTATTTTGAATCTGTGCTTCAAGTTTTTTACATAGCAATGGCTGTCTACGGGTGGATTAGCTGGAAAGGTAATAACCAGGCAGAAGGAAAGGGCCTAGCAGTGAGCAGCCTTTCGCTGCAGACGAATTTAATATTTATATTCACTATCGTCCTATTAACCATTATCAGCGCCCATATTTTTAATAAGAATTCAATATTGGATTATCTAGATGCGTTCACTACCTGGGGGGCGATCATCGCGACCTTTATGGTTACCAAAAAGATTCTTGAAAACTGGATCTACTGGATAATCATCGACTCTGTGGCGATTTTTTTGTACCTTAAGAAGGATCTATATCTTACGGCTACGCTTTTTGCTGCGTACATCTTGATCGCCTTAGTGGGTTATATTGCTTGGTATCGCGACTACAATTTGAAAGGCGCTACATAAAGTAAATTTTTCTTACACCGCCTAAAACATTATTGTAAGCTCAATATTCTATCAAATGATATTTTCTTATGTCGCGACCGCCCAGCCAATACATTGAGAAGACCCAACAAGATTACGCGAAACTNGGGTNNGAGCCNTATCAATGGTTCNNAGCTGAGNNNTTGCCTGCGTTCGCTCANTTACAAAAGGCATTATCTGAATCAAAACTGGGTTTGATATCCACAGCAGGAACATACATTAAGGGACAAAAAGCATTTTTCACCAAAGATGATACGAGCATCAGGCGCATAAAAACCAGCACGCCCGTTGATNAAATTAGATTTGCTCACATTATGCAAAATTATTTNGTCGAAGCGAGAAAAGATCCCTGCACTGTCTTTCCTCTAGAGGCCCTGAGAATTCTAGATGAGGAGGGGGTAATTGGTGAACTGGCTCCTGAATTCCTTTCTTGCATGGGAGGAATATATTCGCGCAGTCGGGTAAGGAATGAGTTGATCCCCAGGCTCGAAAAAGCTATTTCAGATCAACGATTAGATTTGCTTTTATTGATACCTTTGTGACCCGTGTGTCACCAGACCGTGTGTCTGATTGCTCGCCACTTCGAAGAATTAGGTTTGCCCACTTTAATTCTGGGTAGTGCCTTAGATATTTTAGAAGCGGGGCAACCCCCTAGAGCAAAATTCCTTAACTACCCCTTAGGATTTGAATCAGGAAGGTTCGCTGATAAGGTCAACCAGCTCGATGTGGTCAGAGACGCGCTTAGGGGTTTTGAAACCATCGAGAAGCCGTCAATACTGGAAATGGAATTCGAATGGCCTGAGGGATGGGAAATGATTAAAAGTCGAGAAGAAGGAATTCTTGATCTGAGAAGTCCTAGAAATGAGATTCCACAATATCAATCAGAAGATGACAGATTGGCAGCAGNAGNAGCAGATGAATCGTGAATTAGTTGCGAGACGCTTGCTCATTTTCTGATATTTTTCCAAAGTCCACATTTATTCAAACAGCAAACCGAGGTATTCTTTCATTTCACTGAAATGCGGGATAAGAGATGAAGGTAATCGTAGCGGGATATTTTGAGTTTGTTCATGCAGAGGAAGTTCCAGTCATGCTCAAGGGCGCGAAACCCCATATTGATGGTGCACTTCAAGAGGATGGATGTATAGCCTACTCTTGGACTGAGGACCATTTAACACCAGGTCGCGTCTGGGTTTATGAAGAATGGACCTCAGAAGAAACTCTTGAAGCTCATTTAAACAGTCACTGGTACCGAGATATGGGTGGATACATGGCNTCATTTGAGAGGAAGCCGATGAACAACATCATTATGAAGTACCGCGTCGAGAAAGAAGAACCAGTTTACGACACATCAGGCGTTGCTAGAGGACACTTTTTTACGGATTAGCAGCCGTTTCGCTGCGGCTCTAATCAAGCGAGCTGCAGACGAAGAGTCTCCATCGCTTTTTTTTCTAATTGACGGACTCGTTCAAGAGAGATCTGGTACTTTTCTCCTAATTCTTTCAACGAGACCTTGTCATCAACCAACCAGCGGGAGCGAATAATATCCTGAGCGCGCTCGTCCAATTCNTCCAGCGCCCTANTCATACGCNTATTGCGTGAACAGNCGTCCACATTGCGCTCAACAATTGCCTCNGGGTTTTCGCTGTCGCCCAAAGTTAATTTTTCTCCAAAATGCNAGCTCCCCCCATCCTCGTCACACNAAGGCTTGTCAAGCTCCTCGTCAAAGACACTGAGACGCGCCTCCATTTCTATGACCTCGGATTTCTTGACTCCCAGATCTNTTGATAACATCTCTGCCTCTTCGTTAGTAAACCACGTTCTCACCTTCTTCTGCTTTCGAAGATTGAAGAATAACTTCCTCTGCGCCTTGGTGGTGGCGACCTTCACTACCTTCCAGTTCTTAAGTATAAACTCGTGAATTTCAGCTCTAATCCAATGGACGGCGAAGGAAATCAACCGGACACCCTTGGACAGATCGAATTTCTTGACCGCCTTCATGAGACCTACGTTCCCCTCCTGAATAATGTCCTGAAACGGTAAACCATAGCCCTGGTATGATCTTGCTATGTAGGCGACAAATCTGAGATGGGACANAACCAGTGTTCTTGCGGCGTTTATATCCTCTCTTTGCTGAAAAGACTCAAANAGCGTTGCCTCTTCGTCCGCAGATAGAATCGGTATCTCCTTGAGNGAGGATAAATAACTCTCTAGGGAGTTCGACGAACCAACTACCTGATTGAGATAAAAGCTTACATTTGTCATTCACGTATACCGAACATTTANGCACTTACTGTTAATATAGGGTTGCGTCAACGATTTTCAACTCGATTTCACTAAATTTTTATGTGTTCTCGCANTAATTATAAATTCAGGAAATTACGTGTATGAAAGTTTCTGATATCGACTGGAAGAATTGGGAACCCGAGGANTTATCTACNATCATGTTTGTAGTCGAGGAAAACCGAGTGCTCCTTATTCATAAAAAACGAGGCTTAGGTGCNGGAAAAATAAATGGGCCAGGAGGAAAAATCGAAAAAGGCGAGACTCCCATGCAATGCGCGATAAGAGAGACCAATGAAGAGCTCCACATTAACCCGNTAAATGTCAGGGCTGCCGGAGAGCTCTTCTTTCACGCAGAGGATATGCCAAGAATTCATGGTTTTGTTTTCGTTGCAACCAGCTACGAGGGGACCCCAACAGAAACTGATGAAGCAATACCGATGTGGTTTCAAATTGATAAGCTGCCTTTTAGCAGAATGTGGGATGACGACCGCCTCTGGCTCAAAGAGATATTAGACGGNCAATCTGTAAAAGGTTGGTTCACCTTTGAGGATGAAAAGCTTTTGGATTATTCTGTCGAATTCTCTGATTAAGAAAAACGATGAAATTGTCTTATACTTTTTAGAGGAGCGGTCTTTAAACNAGAAGGTGAGCAGATGTCAAATATAGAGGTTGTTCAAATCCCATGTCTCAGTGACAACTATGGGTACCTTGTCCACGATCCAGATTCAAAACTCACTGCGTCTATTGATTCTCCATCAATTGATCCAATCGAGGATGTGCTAAGAGAGAACGGCTGGCTTCTGACTCATATTTTCAATACACATCATCACTACGACCACACAGGAGCAAATCTCGAACTGAAGGAGCGTTGGAAATGNAAAATAATTGGAAGTGCAAAAGATTCAGATCGGATACCTGGGCTTGATCAGAGAGTGAGTGATCTAGATATTTTCAGTTTCGGGAATCACGAAGTAAAAGTATTCGATGTTCCAGGTCACACGACAGGACATATTGCCTTTTATTTCCCTGGGGAAGCAAAACTATTTTGCGGTGATGCACTCTTCGCTCTGGGCTGTGGCCGGATTTTTGAAGGGACCCCAAAACAGATGTGGGAAAGCCTCCAAAAGCTTCAAGTCCTCCCGGATGACACCAAAGTTTATTGTGCACACGAATATACGCTTGCGAACGCGGACTTCGCTGTGACCGTCGAACCTCAAAACGAGGTCTTATTAAAAAGAGTTAAGGAAATTANGAACCTAAGAGANAANGGAAAACCCACTGTTCCTTCAACTATTGGGCTAGAGAAGTCTACGAATCCATTCCTGAGACCAATGAGTAGAGACATCCAAGCAAACTTAAACATGCTCGACGCCGAACTAGTCGATGTGTTCGCAGAGACCAGACGAAGAAAGGATAATTTTTAGTCCCGTNAAGTCTCACAAAACCTAGGTTCTAAATCGACGGCTCTGAGAAGGCGTCCAAACCCTATAAATTGTCCTATCAACATCCCAAGCTCCAATATCTGCTCGTCCGAAAAATAGATATGCAACTTGCGAAAAAAATCGTCATCCAAGCTTTTGTGATCAAGGGCCATTTTGTCTGCAAACTCTAGAGCTGTTTTTTCTTCCAGAGAGAAATCCGGCATTTGCTCATCCAGCATCNATATTTTTTCTTCAGTAAGCTTATTTTCTGCACCCTGCAGAAGCCTTGCATTAAGTCATGTAAAACAGTCGTTATGTCGCGCAATCCTCAAGCGGACTAGCTCTATAAGCTCTGCCGAGACAGAATTCCCCTCCCGAGCAGGACCGTAAAACTTAAAATAAGAATCAAAAAGCGCTTGATTGTTTGCCAACCCTTTAATGGTGGATGTGTCTTTACCCTCTGATTCCATTTTTTGGACGACTGCTTTCGTCTTTTGGTCTAAATCCTCTAATTTTTTAAGTCTGATGCGTGGCATCTTTAAACAAACACCTCTTCGAAAAAATCTTTTATCGCTCTTGTCGCGCGTCGATCAGCTACTGGATTGTATACTGTTCCAAAGTCTGGGTTATTAGCGGAAGGATTAGTGAACGCATGCATAGTGCCGCCGTAAGCATGGACCTGCCAGTCTGCTCCAGCACTGCTCAATTCATTTTCTAAGTCTAAGACCTGTTGCGGCGGNACCATTGGATCATCTTGACCATGCAAACAAAGGATCTTCGAAGTNATTTTTTCGTTCGGGATATCACCNGGTGAAAATATTCCGTGAATGCTAATTACTCCCTTAACGTCAGCCCCGGATCGAGCCAACTCAAGAACACACATGCCACCAAAACAATACCCCATTGCACCTACCCTAAGCGGATCCACTTGTTCATGGCTCCTTACAGCATCNAGCGCAGATAAAATACGCTNNCTCAGCGCTCGTCTGTCGCTCGCAAGCGGGTTCATNAGAGCCGAGTTCCCTTCCACGTCACCGTCNACTCCAAAGACTCCCTTACCATACATATCGAGAGCAAAACCAACGTAACCTAGATCAGCCATCTCTTTTGCTTTGTTTTCCGCGAACTCCCTGCGACCAGTCCAATCATGCGCTACTAGAACAGCAGGCTTTTTTCCAGGTTTCTTGTCGTCCCAAGCCAAAAANGCCTCTANCTGGGTCGACTGATCCAAATAGTNTAGAGTTTGTGTCTTCATATCCTTCCTTAATCACGTCTTTTAAATGATAAATAATATAAAATCGAGTTAACCTCGATAACTTTTGACTCCCTCGCTTATCAAAACCTGTTTGCACAAGTTTGTCCACTCTTAGCAAGTTGCTTTTAGACTCGAGCTTGGGTCATCTCAATCAAAGGCTAGGGCGTCTACGATAATTTTCGCAAAATCCTCGCACGCTNCCTCGCTAGGGTGATAGCCATCCTCAGCCATGTCTTTATTTGATGGGCGCCCATAATATTCGAGATGAAAAACATCATGGAAAATTTCTGTCTCTTTGGCGAGACAGAAATTTAACATAGAGGCTCTCAATCCCAGAAAAAAGCGAAGAGGGAATGGCAAAATCGGAAAGTCTTCCATTGGAGGCAGTCCTAGAAAAAGTAAACGATCAAATCTGCCGCGGAGTTTATTTATAAGCGCTCTTAGGTCTCGTCGCCACGCTTTCAGTGAAGTTAATCGAGTGACATCATTGACACCGACCGAGACCACAACTAAGTTGCCTTCGCATTCAGGAATAGAATCCACTCGCTCAAGTAGGTCCTTCAACCTATCTCCGTTCACTCCGTAACATGACCAGTTCACTAGGTTACCAGTTTTTCTTTGGATCTCTTCACCTAGCTTAGAAGTTATAGATTGCTCGGCTTTAGAAAGCCCAGTGCCGGCAATAACAGAGTCTCCAAACCCGACCAAATGAAAAGGGACTTCGGAATTGCCGTAGCGTCCCGAATAAGGAGGGCGAGCATCTGGCAACTTTAAAGCTCTCGCTCTCGTGTAAAGCGCTTGGAGCAGGAATATCGGTAAAAGAGGAAGAAGAAAAACCCAAATCAAAACCAAAAGAGTAAAATTACTTTCTCTCATTCGCTTTTTGTCCGGCCTATTTTCGTTTTGCTCTCAGTTTTAAAATGATAGACGCAATCCAAGGTCGCCCGATGCCCCTGCTGATCGGAATCCAAAGACTTGTTCATATTCCTCGTCAAAAATATTCTCAAGTCGCAGAGTCAAAGAAAGTGAATCATTTAATTGATAGTAGGCACTCGCAGTAACCAGAGTAAAAGAGGACAATTCAACTCGTTCTTGGAATGGTGGATAAGGCGGGAAAAAATCATCACCCTGCTCACCGGTATAACTCGCGTTAACAGATAATCCAGCGTTTTCTAGCCTCCATATCGCCCCAATTGATCCGACATGTCGAGGACGTCTTACCTCTTTTAACCTATTCCCCGCAAACCCTTCTTCATCTGAATCTACGTAAGTGTAGGATAAGCTGATATCAAAATTTTCATTTAAGTAGTAATCGACTTCAATCTCTAAGCCGCTTCTGTCAGATCTCTCATCCCTGTTCCCAGCTGTAAACTGACCCAAACCTGCATCAAACACAAATCCGTTAATTTCGTTTTTTAGATCAGACTTGAAGTAGGTAGCAGCTATATCCAAGCGGTCATCAAAAATTGTAGAACGGAAACCAATCTCCCATTGAAAAGAATTTTCCGGCTCGAGGGCCGGATTGCCTATAAAAGTATCAAAGAAACCAAAACGCTCAACAAAAGTAGGGTTCTTAACACTCTCCCCTGCTGACACAAAAACCTCGCTTCCAGCGCTGAATTGCCGGTTAGCAGTTATTCGCCAGGAGTTTGCATTTTCGAATTCGGTGTTGTTATCGACTCTCCAACTCGCCGATATATTAAACGCGCCGGGACTTACTCGATATTCTGCGGCAATACTTTTTGTTTTAGATTTTAGGCGTTTGTTAGGGTCGCCGAAAAAAGATGCTTGGCCCGACTGCGTATAGTCTTGGGATTCATGCTCCAGCAACGCCGAAAAAGATTGCAGAGCACTAATATAATTCAGCTGATATTTGAAAACGTCTTTCGTCCCTTTAGTCACGTCATTTACTGGATCGGCATCAATGGTTTCGTTGTCAGAGTCAGTCCGATTAAATGTAATAGAATGATTCAGAGTCTCTGAAAACTCCTGCTCTAGCGAAAGCCCAGCGTACAAATATTTAGAATCGGTTCGATTCTCTGCGTCCGCGGGAAGGCCCGTGACAAAAAAATCAAACCGGTCAAAGTCAGTCTCTCTGTCGATGTGTCTGATCGAATAATCTAGTTTAGCGACATCAGAAAAGGACCAAGTACCGCTAATTCCTAGATTTAAATTTCGAAATCCGTCCCGCTCATCTCCAACCCTTGAAATGTTTGTTCCCTCACTGTCTCGATAATCACCACTGATCCTTAGCCAATGATCTCCTATGTTTTTTTGAGAGATTCCCGAGACTCTTTTTGTAGAAAATGATCCTGTCTCGAACATTAGTTGAGCCCTCTCTTTCTGGTCTAAACCCGAGGTAACAACATGAACGACACCCGCCAAAGCATCGCTTCCCCAGAGCGCACTTTGAGGCCCGCGCACAATCTCAATTCGCTCAATATCCGAGGTGGACAATTGGCTAAAATCAAATTCGCTGCCCTGTGCAATATCATTTGCTTCAACACCATCGATCAGAACTAGTACTTGATTAGCCTCGGCGCCTCGCGCTCTCAACTGTGTAACTGCCCCCTGAGAGCCTTGCTGGCTGACAGCAAAACCAGCCACCTCCCTGAGCAAGGATTGAATTGAAGGAAACCCTCGAGCAGAGATATCCTCTTTTGTGATAATTGAAACTGAACTTCCTGCTTCGTTGACATTAAGCGGTATTGCGGAAACGGTAACTGATTCAATTTCTTCAGCAAGACCGATATTGCATGCTAAGACGAACGAAACTAAAAAAAAACTGGCGAAGACGGAACGTCTCCCAGAAAAGATCCTCATATTTATCTCCCCACTCTCACCCGAGTTTCTGATTTAATTTTATTTTTTCAGCAGGCCGGTCTCCGGGCTCACGAGTCTTCGCCATCTGGTTCACCTTCCCATGAATCAATCGTCACAGTGGTTGTTGGATGTGTGAGATCCAAGCATTGAAACAGACTATCTCGTCTACCGTTGCGGGGGCAGCATCAGAATAGAACTCCAAGAGCTCGCACTGATTTCCCGTTTCACTCCTTTCGTGCCTTCGCACGCTAGAGCACCTTGCTGAAGATTTCACATACTAGTGTCAATTCTAATAAGGATCAATATTACGGCTTGAGAAATCACCTTTTTCAATAAAGGGCCCTCTATTTGAATTGCCCTGAGACATCGACTAAATTATTTTTCTAATTTTTGTTAAGGCGCTCCGATGCATAAATGCTTTGAAGTCAAGATCGAGAACAATATTGCTCACATAAAGCTTAACCGGCCTGAAAAAAGAAACAGTATCACCGCGGAGTTTTGGGACGAACTTCCTGAGATAGTAGCGGACATTGATAACAATTCGAAAGCACGAGTGATTGTAATTTCTTCAACTGGACCTCACTTTTGTGCCGGGTTAGATATCTCGTCATTCAGGAGCATGGAAGAGAAAAAATCGAGCGTCAACGCAGAAAAAACACAAAAAAATGAGGCTTTTTACCGCAACGTGCTGCATCTTCAAAATTCGTTTAACTGCCTTGAGAAAGCGAGAGTGCCAGTGATCGCTTGCATTCAGGGTGGAGCCATCGGGGGTGGCGTGGACTTAGCAGTGGCTTGCGACATGCGCTATGCAACGGAGGATGCTTTCTTGACTATTCAGGAGACAAACNTAGGGATGACAGCCGACGTCGGAACCTTCCCCCGACTTGTTAAATTAATTCCTGAGGGGTTTGTCCGTGAAATGGCTTACACGGGACGCAAAGTATTTTCAGAGGAAGCGAGCCGAATGGGGCTTGTGAACGCAGTTTATAAAGACCNAGAGACTATGATAGAGGAGGTGATGAAAATCGCTAACCAAATAGCGGTTAAAGCGCCACTAGCCATCTACGGTTGCAAGAAAATGATAAACTATGCGCGAGACCACANCACCGCTGATGGTCTCGATTACGTGGCTATTTGGAATGCGAGCATGCTCAAACCAGATGAGATTTTGGAAGCAATGAACGCTAATTCCGAAAACCGTCAAGGTAATTTTGCTTCACTGCCGAAAATAAAGGGAACCAAGCCGGAATAAGATACGCTGCTAAGTTTCAGAATCTTTGCTGTTTAATAAAAAATAAACAAGGAACCCCAGAAAAACTAATGAAAATCCAAAAAGTGCTTCTTCCGGGCGAAGAATTGTTACGTAAAAAAGCGACCACCCCATCAGAATCAGATAGATCGCTGGGGTTAATGGATAACCCCACATTTTGTAAAAGTTAATTCCTGAATTGCGACGGCGCAGGACAAAAANTCCTGCTACTGCAAAAAAAGAATTAAGCCCTACAACAAATCCTGAAAGCATTAAAATGGTTTGAAAGCTCGAGGTGAGCACAAATGCAATCGAAATCATAGCTTGAAAAAAAATTGCATTGGAAGGTAGTCCAAACTGATTTTTTTTAGCGAACCACTTGAGCATCGTATAATCCTCCCCAAGAACCTGAAAGACCCTAGGCCCAGCGATTATCATGGCACTAATTGTTGAAATTAATAGTGCAGCTAAGACGATTCCTACCACCATCAGCCCAGTGTCACCAAACGCGTGCTTGGCCACGATGACCCCGATCTCCAGTTCTCCTCTCAAAGCCGATTTGGGTGCNGCGTAAAGAAATACATANTTAAGCAGAAGGTAAAGCACTAAAACGATGAGGGTGCCAAAAAAAAGCACGTGCGAAACTTTATCTCTGGCTTCCTCGATCTCTCCAAGAATATAAGTGGCTGCATTCCAACCGGTGAAAGCGTAGTTAACGTAGATTAGGGAAATTGCGAAAGCTCCCGTAAGAACAAGAGAAAAATCCTCGCGATCAGGGACTAACGTAACAGGTTGTGGCTCATTGACAAAGGCAATAACAAATCCCGAAAATCCAAGAATCAGAAGAACCTTAAGGAGAGTAAAAATTAACTGGATTGATTCGCTTGCGGTTCGAGAGGTTGCATGAAAATATGTAAGAACAAAAATCAAAGAAGACGCCACGATTTTATCAGGAAAACTTCCGAGGCTCACTTTGAGGTAAGATTCGAACGTAATAGCCGCTAANGCTACGGGTGCAGCAAACCCGACTGTTGCAGACACCCAGCCAGAGACAAATCCGCATACTGGATGATAGGTCTCTGATAAGAAATTATACTCTCCGCCGCTCCGAGGAAATCTAGAGCTTAATTCAGCATAGCCCAGCGCGCCAAAGAGGGCAACAAATCCGCCAACTAACCAGAGCATCATTAGAACAAACGTTGAATCAAACGACTCCAACTGGAAACCCAGACTCGTGAATACCCCGGTTCCAATCATGTTGGCTACAACAATGGCAATAGCAGTTTTTTGAGAGAATTTATCCGNNACTTTCAATTTCTTATTGGCGCATTTAGTGGTTTGCTTGCTCATTTCTAAAACGATTTCTATTATGNAACAAAAAANCAAAGGCTGGCCATGTCCGAATCAAAACACCTTAGATCATGGGACGATATCTCTGCTGACTTCTTGACAGAAGTCCTGCTCAAAAAAAACTTTCAAGGAAGGGTTCTAAGCATTGCAAGTGAATCAATCGGAACTGGGCAAGTCGGCGAGAATATTCGATTTAGCCTCGAAANAGAGGGAGACATGCCGAAAAGCATCGTCGGAAAGTTTCCTGCGATCGATGATACAAGCAGGCAAACCGGCATCCAGCTTTTAAACTATCAACGCGAAGTTTTTTTCTACAACAACCTTCAATCAGAAACTACAATNACAACTCCGAATATATTTTTGTGCGAGATTGATCCAACTACGCACGACTTCATCATACTTATGGAGGATTTGGCTCCAGGAACGCCGGGAGACCAGATCGCAGGTTGCGGGNTTTCGGAGGCAGAGCTAGCGCTTGCCCAACTCGCGCATTTGCATGGCTCAATGTGGGAGAAAACCAGTCTGGCCGACGATAATATAGTCTCTCGCGGCGGGAAAGATCAAACCCCGACCGGAGAGCTTTACAAGGNCTTAGCAGCTGGTTTTATCGAACGCTACAGCCAGTCACTTACCTCGACGGAAACGAACGCAATTTCAGTTTTAGGCAGTTCAATACACAATTACCTTGCAGACCCNGGCGGGTCAAAAACCTTAATTCACATCGACTATCGCCTTGACAACATGATNTTCGGGGGACCTTANNCTNTGGCGGTGGTCGACTGGCAATCCTGCTCGTTCGGATGTCCTCTCAATGACGTTAGTTATTTTATGGGCACGTCACTGAACCCCAAGATCAGATTAGAAGAAGAGACCAAACTNCTAAGNCACTATTNTGATATNCTCAAGAATTATNAGGTAACCATCGACTGGNNNACGGTCAGTGATTTATATCAACGCTATGCGCCGGCGGGTCTCGTAATGGCAGTCATCGCTTCAATGATAGTGGGCGAAACACAGCGAGGAAATGAGATGTTCCTAGCGATGGCAAAAAGAAGTATTCAAATGATGTTGGAGTTAGACTCGCTAGAGNTGATATCCTAGANNNCAGTTAGGCTTTAAAAAAAATTCATTACNGAAGGTTAGTGACATGAAAAAGTTTAACTGTTTTNTATTTGTTNTCCTTACTNTCNTCTCCTGGCCCTNACTTGCAGAGAGGATATTAGGTTCGACTTCCATCGAGCCNGGGATAGANCTGACTTTTGAAGCAGCAGCGAGGGACACAATAGTTCCAGAAAAGTTTTATTTGGCCGAGCAAGAAACGGATTTGCACATCGAGGTGTTAGCAACGTGGTCGGAAAAGGCACCGCCCGGGGCAGCAAAGGGCGGCCANGTAGCTTACCTTGAAGTCAATGGCTCTATACAAAATGATCAGTCAAAGGAAACGCTGCTATTCGAGTTGTCTCCTCACTTAAATTTAGCTGACAATCTGCATTACGCACAAAACATTAAATTGCCAGGGGACGCGGAAAGCTCCTACACCCTTATTTTTAACATTAGTCCGCCCAGGGCCGGCGTTTTAGGAATTCATGCCGATTGGGTTGAGGCATACGGNAGAACCATCTCAGCTTCNGAAAGCATCACTTTTCCGAGTCTAAATCTTAAGGATGTAGTTCAGTCAAGACGTCGCTGATTTTTTAGTACTAGCAAATCCTGACGTTTAGAGCTCGGCACACAAATGGCCNCCATCCACAACCACAGTCGAGCCAGTCATGTATTTTGAGGCGTCAGAGCAAAGCATGAGCAACGGACCGTTCAAGTCATCGAACTGCCCGTAACGCCTCATCGGAATTCCTTTGACGAAGGTATCGGATCGCTCCCCCTCAAGGAGCAACCTGCTTACATCTGTCAAAATGTATCCCGGTGCCAATGCGTTTACCCTAATTCCAAACTTTGCCGATTCTAAAGCCATAATCTCAGTTGCTTTTACGAGGGCTGCTTTCGAGACAGCGTAGGGGAACTGCCCCTTTATCGTACGGTAGGCCGTTATGGATGCAATATTTACGATATTCCCTTCTTTTTTCTCTGCGGTGACTTTCATCTGCGTATACATCTTTGAAAGCCGCCAGACTGACTTCAGATTAGTATCGAAAACATAATCCCAGTCCTCTTCATCTATCATGGCATAAGTCTTGGCGCCGGCCTCGACTCCGGCGTTATTTATCAAAACATCAATATTCCCGTACTCTTNTTGGGCAGTGCTGAGGAAAGATTCGCACGAATCAGGATCCCTCACATCGAGAGCAACACCCAAGGCCCTNCTCCCAGAACCATTGATGTCTCTCACTCGATCTTGGATTTTATCTAACCGTCTNGCACCGAGGATCAAGGATGCGCCCGCATTAGCAAGGACACCNGCAAAGTGGTGCCCAAAACCNGAAGAAGCCCCCGTAATTGCCACTGTTTTTCCTGTAAGGGAGAAAAGTTCCACGTATACCCCGCTTATTAAAAGTTTAGAGAAGAGATAAACGGTAACTCGGCTCAGCAAAGAACACAAATAACACAAAATAGTTCATAATAATTAGTTCTTAGGAGATAACGAATCGTTATAGCAGCAGCTTTGAGAGGAAAATCAAGCTGCTCTATACTCACGGTGAATAATGAGGGACAAAAGCAAATGCGTGATGAAACAAAGCTAATTCATTCTGGATACGAAACCGACCCAACAACAAAATCTGTTGCTACACCAATTTATCAGACCGTTTCATATGAGTTTGATAACGCTCAGCATGGAGCAGACCTTTTCAACCTCGCTGTTCCGGGGAACATTTATACGCGCATCATGAATCCAACAACCGCCGTTCTTGAGCAACGCGTAGCAGATTTGGAGGGCGGCGTAGGCGCATTAGCTGTGAGCGCTGGTAGCGCAGCAATTACCTATGCGATACAAAATCTTACCTCTGTTGGAACGAACATAGTTGCAACACCTCAACTTTACGGCGGAACTTACACCTTGTTTGCTTACACGCTTCCAAGCCAAGGAGTAGAGGTAAAATTCGCAGCATCCGACACGCCAGGGGCCATTGAAGCGGCGATCGATCAAAATACGCGAGCGATTTTTTGCGAGTCAATCGGGAATCCGGCTGGAAACGTTGTTGATCTAGAGGCACTCTCCCAGGTAGCAGCGCGTGCTGGAATCCCTCTAGTTGTCGATAACACCGTAGCGACGCCAGTGCTGATAAAGCCAATCGAATACGGAGCTGATATTGTTGTGCACTCGTTNACAAAATATATGGGTGGACACGGAAATTCTCTCGGCGGCGTAATTGTCGACTCCGGTAAATTCCCCTGGGATAAGCACCCTGACAAATTTCCTATGTTTGCAGAACCAGAGGCTTCTTACCACGGGGTTATATACAACGAAGCTCTCGGAGCAGCAGCTTTTATCGGCAGAGCTAGGACAGTGCCTTTAAGAAACACTGGCTCCGCACTCTCTCCGTTTAATGCCTTCCTAATTCTCCAAGGCATTGAGACCTTGGCTCTAAGAATGGAAAAACATTGCGAAAATGCTCACCATGTAGCCGATTTTCTGAAAAATCATCCAAAGATCACTGCTGTAAATTTTGCAGGGCTCGAGGGAGATAAAAGTTATGAACTAGCCCAACGATATTGCAATGGCAATCCAGCATCTTTAATGACTTTTGAAATCGAGGGTGGATTTGAAAAAGCTGTCCAGTTTTACGACGCACTAAAACTTTTTAAACGCCTCGTAAACATTGGAGACGCAAAATCGCTTGCCTGCCATCCGGCCTCGACGACACATCGGCAGATGTCAGAGAGCGAGCAGTTAAATGCTGGAGTTACACCCGGAATGATCAGACTTTGTATAGGGATAGAGCACGAGGAAGACATTATNGCTGACTTAAGCCAAGCCCTGGATTCTGCCTAGNCGGATCCAGCCAGCATTGCTTTTTTTAATCCAGAGTAGTTGGGCTGGTCGATCGCTATTTGATTAACCACCGTCGTCCTAAGATGAAGGTGCAGCTCGTTATTGGTCAAAGAGAACTCTTTCTCTCTTATCGCCTTAACNAGCCTATCCCTAAGCGAGACAAGATCTTGGTTAGACGAGAACATCTTNTGTAGACGATTTAATTCTCCTTGTAAATGCCCTGGAGTCAAGGCAAGCTCGCGACTGACTATGTCCAGCGAATTAGCCGCTACTCGCGCTAAAAACTTGTCTCTACCCTCCGCTTTCTTCATTACAGAGTCTCTTAAAAAATCTCTGACACTTACCAGCAGCTCGTCCGCGCGGGGCATGTCGACGCTCGAAGTGCTGTGCTCATTTTCTAAAAGCTCAACAGGACCAGGAATTAGCAGGTTCACGCAGTCAACCTGACACTCGGAAGTTCGTCTCCCAATAATAGGCCGCTCAACGGTTTTGTCTGGTCCTGAGCGGAAATGCTCAGCCATTCCAAGAGACCCAACGGCCCACCAAAAAGACCCAAAGACCTCCCAGAACTTGACATGATCTGGATTCACCTTAGAACCGCTTTCTTCCTCGTACCCTCTGAAGAGATCCTCGTACTCTCCAAATCCTCCGACGGGAAGTTCTTGACCAAAGCGCCATGAGTTGGTGCATATCCAGCCCAGGTCTCTCATTGGATCGCCAATATGAGCAACCTCCCAATCGAGGACAGCTACAATTCCGGTTGAGGAGAGCATAAAATTTCCGTTCCGAAAATCGTTATGCACCAATGTAAGAGAATAGTTCTCTGGGATATTTTCAAGCAGCCATCTCGCGGTAAAATCAATCATAGGCTGCGGGGTTTCTAAGAGTTTGTATCTTTCCCAGGTCTGTTCTACAAATTCTCTGGGAGAGATTTCCCATAGGCGGGCTTTTAATCCGGTTGAGCCTAGATCAATCGCGTGAATTTTCGCGAGAACCTTACCACACTCGTACGCTAAGCCTTCCCTGACATTTTGAAGCTCTGGGAGCTTAAGAATTCTTGATCCAAGGGTTTCTCCCTCCAACCATTCCATAATNAAACCGTCACCCAATCGGTCATGTCTTTGAAGCACGTAGTAAACCTCAGGCTCCGGCACACCAACTGACCTCGCACTTTGCATAAGCAAAGCCTCGACATCAAGCCCAGGATGTTGCGCAGACCTCTCTTGAAACTCGCCTCCGGCTGCCCTCCTGAGCGCAAGCAATTTCTCTTCCCGGTTGGACGTTTGAATACGAAGCCGGTAGGTCTCTTGGCTCGCCCCCCCGGACAACCTTTCAATTGACGAAAGCTCGACGCAACCGTCGATGTTTTCCAGCACTACGGTCTCTAAAAGTGCTTTAAAACTATCTTCCTGTGACACTTTTAACGCCTTTCGGAGCCTGCTGGTTCATATACCCAAACATGTATCCTGCTACTCTACGCATTTGGATTTCTTCAGCGCCCTCAGTGATACGATAACGTCTATGGTGTCTGTATATGTGCTCAAAAGGCTTGTGCCGTGAATAACCTAACCCCCCATGGACTTGCATCGCTCGATCGGCTGCCTCGCAACAAAATCTATTTGACCAGTAATTACACATACTAACCTTATCTGAAACGGCGAACGCCCCGTATTTATCCATTTGCCAAGCAGTTTTTTGAATCAACGCTCTTAACATTTCAGCCTGCGTTTGCAGCTCTACGAGGGGAAATTGAATACCTTGATTAGTAGACAATGCTTTACCGAACGGCTTCCTCTCTCCCGCATAACGGATGGATTCATTTATACAGTATTGGCCAGCCCCCAAACTGGACGCTGCTTGTCTGATGCGATTTTCATTAAAAAAATGCTGCACGATTTGAAGACCATGACCTTCCTCCCCGAAGATAGCCGAGTTGTCAACGTACACGTCCTTGAAAGAGACAGTTCCATGGTCAGTTGGCATATTAAACGTCCAGAGAAATTCTTCTATCTTTGCTCCTTCAGCATCCAGAGGCGTAAGAAAAGCTGTGATGCCATCACCATCGCCGGCTTTCCCAGAGGTGCGAGCCATGACCATATCGTATTGGGCTTTATGAATCCCTGTGTTCCAAGTTTTCGCTCCATTGATCTTCCAGCCATCTCCATCTCTAACCGCATTTGTCTCCATGTGCGTTGCATCGCTGCCATGAGCAGGCTCGGTAATACCGAATGCAAAACCTCGTTTCCCTTCCAACATAAGTGGCAACCACTCCTCTTTCTGCTTTGCTGAGCCATACTCGGCCATGAGCAAAACACCTACGTTATTTCCAACTATGGAGTGTTCGTTCTGCAAGTCATTATGGAGGCCCAGACCTTTTGTCGCTAAATGCTCGCGAATTACGGCCATAGCCAAATTCCCACCGTCTTTACCCCCCAACTCTTTGGGCATTGCAAAACGATAATGCCCCGCCCTATCCGCTCTCNTTCTAGCTTCGAAAAGCAGAGCTTCCCAGTCTTCAGTCGGAAGCCCCCCCCGATCCCAATCAGTTCTGGCGTCTTCTCTCCGATGATCAAAAAACCTTATGTTGTCATTCTCATTTTCTAGGGGCTTTATCTCGTCTTCGATGAACCGATCAAGTTCGTTAAGATAAGCGTCTAACTCGGCTGGAATATCAAAATCCATATCTTTTCTCTCTTTCTTAATTTTATGTGTGCTGGAACAGACTGCTTAAAACTAAAGCCTATTTACTTGATCGTCAAATCTTCTCCCTTGTACATATTTCTGAGAAAAATGTTTTAATGACNGTTTTAGATTGAGGGCACATGGATCCTGTAACCCAGTCTGCATTGGGGGCATCTCTTGCCCAAACGAAAAGCAGCTCGAATAAGGTATGGGCTGCTGCAATCCTTGGTTGTATAGGTGGCCTCGCACCAGACTTAGATGTCCTGATCTCCTCTTCAGAGGACCCTTTATTATTTCTTGAGTATCACAGACAATTTACACATTCGCTCATCTTTATTCCGTTTGGGTCTCTCCTAGTTTCTCTTTTTTGCTGGAAACTCTTTAAGCACGGCCTTAATTTTAGAGANGTGTACGTGTTTTGTTTTCTTGGCTACGCAACTCATGGCTTATTAGACGCCTGCACTACCTATGGAACCTTGCTGCTGTGGCCGTTTTCTGACACCCGTTTTGCATGGAACAACATATCTATTATCGATCCGTTTCTAACTCTGCCGATGCTTGCCTTTGTAATCCTCTCGATAGCACGGAAAACAAATTTCTTTTCTAGGGTTGCGGTAACTTGGGTCATCCTGTACCTGATGGTCGGCCTTGTCCAAAGAGACAGAGCGATAGACGCAGGCTATGAAATCGCATCAAGCAGAGACCATCAACCTACCAGGCTAGAGGCTAAGCCCAGTTTCGGAAATATTTTGCTGTGGAAGATCGTCTATGAGCAAGAAGATTTCTTCTATGTTGACGCTGTGCGCGTAGGGATCACACCCAGAATTTATGAGGGGACCAAGACAGAAAAACTAGATTTGGAAAAGCATTTCCCTTGGTTGAGGATCGGGTCTCAACAGCGAAAAGATATAGAACGTTTTCATTGGTTCTCGAACAACTATCTTGGAATAGATCAGAAGAACAAAAATAAAATCATTGATATCAGGTACTCAATGTTGCCCGATGAAATTGATGCGCTTTGGGGCATTGAGCTCTCACCAACTGCACCACTAGAGGAGCATGTGAAGTGGGTTACGAGCAGAGAGATGAACGCAAAAGATATCGAAAAGTTTTGGTCAATGCTGTTTGACTAATCTGAAAACAGTTAACTCTTGGCAAANAGGTTTTAAAGTGCTGATTCAAATTCATCGACAAGATACGAGCGCATGAAACGCATATCAAACAGCTTTTCTTCGTCCTCCCTTATTTCTTTGGCAACTTCTGGTTTACTCAGGGCCTTTCCACACGCTACGTATGTTTCCTGGTCGGGGTACCAAATTTCTAAGAACACATCATATTCGGGCTCCCGCAATTCGCCGTCTCGATCGATATTCGCATTAGTAAATCGTCGAATATACTTGGAGGCAAAGCCTTTCAAATATTTTTCTCCTATTTCGCGATGAGTGCTTTCGTAGTATTCACGAAATTCTGTGACTGTCATTCCTGGCTTTCTTTTCATTGGCATAACTAATTTAATCATTGAACTTTTCTCTCCTCTATTTGGGAAGCTTTGCCGACTCCACCCTAGTAGAAACTCGGTGCGTTTTGTATTTATACTCTGTCTTTTTACACAAATGGAAGAGAAATTATGGGAAGATCAGGGGGTTGTTTATGCGGTGCTATAAGATATGAAATACCTGAGACCTCGTTAATGGAGGCAATATGCCACTGCAAAAATTGCCAGAAACAAGCGGGCTCGGCATTCTCTACACTTGCTGGGATCAAAAAGTCAGATTTTAAATTAACTGGAGAGCCAAAAGTCTATGTCGATACCGACACTGATAGTGGCGCGTCAGTAGAGCGCTTTTTTTGTGGCGCTTGCGGCTCACCAATATACTCTGCCTTGCCTTCGCAACCAAATGTTATATATCTGAAAACCGGTACTCTCGACGATACATCAGAATTCAAGCCGTCCATACACGTTTGGGCATCAACAAGACAAAACTGGGTAGAAATAGATCCGAATGTTCCCCAGCTTCAGAAACAGAGTTGACAACGCCGTTTCAAATTTCGCCTCTCATTTGGAGNAAGAATTATGAAAGAATTCGCTGATAAAACCGCCGTTATAACGGGGGGAGCAAGCGGTATCGGTTTCGCACTTGCGCAACTTTGTGTCGAGAGANGAATGAACATCGTACTTGCAGACATCGAAAAGGAGGCACTTGCCTCAGCCACCCAGTATTTTGAGGATAGNCAAGCAAATGTACTTGGGCTTGANNACAGACGTNAGNANCAAAAAATCNGTTGNNGCTCTTTTTGATCNAGCNNCANNCCNNTTCGGANANATCCATCTNTTGTTCAANAACGCGGGCGTGGTCAACGGCGGGNCNCCACCTCCAATCTGGNANCTTCCCANAGANGATTGGGANTGGGTGATGGGAGTNAACNTNATNGGTGTNTTGAANGGCATTCAAANNTTTACNCCACACATGATNGAGCACGGAGANGAGGGNCANATCGTAAACACATCNTCNATNGCTGCNTTCATTCCCGGCGCNGGNCCATANGGCGTNAGCAAATCCGGCGTAGTGATGCTCAGCGAATCCTTAGCATTGGATCTAAAAAGAGCACAGACCAAAATCGGCGCTTCTGTAATTTGTCCGGGTTGGACAAACACAAAAATAAGTGACTCTGAGAGAAATCGACCGAAGGCGCTGAAAAGCTCGAGCAACCCAGAGGGGCTGGGTCTTGGCATGAACAGTATTTTAGAGTCCGGGAAGTCTCCAGAGAAACTTGCCGAGCAGGTTTTCGAGTCGATTGAAAGCGACCGTTTCTATATTTTTCCTCACAACGGCTGGGACTATCTCCTAACCGAACATACAGAGGCCATGTTGAGAAGAGAGGGACCGCATATTTTCAATAGCGCTGAACACCTTGCAAAGCGAGCTGAAGGGAAAGATGTGTAATTAAGCAGATGAATCGAAAAAGATCCTCCCTTCGGAGTTTGATTTGTTTGCTGGTCCTACTAGCATCTAATATTCACTCCTCGTTTGCGCAAGAGCACCCCAGCTTGGGTAGAGCATTTTTGGTGACTACGAGCCAGAGCGTTAACGACACTTCAACCCATATAATTAACACCTCAAGCGGCCCTCAGACGTACGCTGGGAAACTTTTTAATCAGGACGGTAAGCAGCTAGGAACCGGAAACGTCATCATCAACCCGATCCCAACGCCCAGCCGCGCAAGACTCGTACTCTCTGCTCGCGACTTAGAGGAAATTTTTTCTGTGGCACCTTGGATAGGACCGGCGGTGTTAGAAGTTGAAAGCATGGGGACCTTCGACATCATGACAAAACTCTCTAGTCCTAGCGGGCTAGTCTCGAATACAAATTGTGTGAGAAGCGGAGCTGTTCACAATATTGAACCATTTAATTCCAAAACGTTGACTTATATTCGATTTATCAACACAGGAAATCAGGAAATCTTCAACATCCGAGGAACTATGCACGATAGCGAAGGATCTGTAATTAACGAAGAAAATCTGGTCCTTGTTGAAAGATTGAAACCAAAGCAGGCTACTTGGTTGTCCTCGGCTAAGCTCAGAGCCATAACAGGAAGCGCCTGGGGTTCGACAGCAAGTCTCACAGTAACCAACCAATCGTCCGACTTAAAACTTCTTAATTTGAATTTAGTAAATGGTTCTACATTCTTTAACTTTTCTTGCTTCGAAAACCAAGAAGAGGGAAACATATATCTTTTTACTAATTCGGAAAGCAAAAACGTTACGGAAGCGCATCTAATAAATGCTTCAGGAGCTCAGACAGATTTTTTTGGAACTCTTTACAACAGTGACGGACTGAAGCTTGGACAATCAAATATAAAGCTATCGACTGCCCCCATCCCATCCAAAGGGCGTCTAATCATCACTGCAGCCTTGTTGGAGAGAAAATTTGACACTTTACCTTGGGTTGGACCTGCCCTGCTTGAGATTTCAGGTGCAAGTCAAGTCGATCTGCTTACCCGATTGACGAGCCCTAGCGGGCTTGTAAGCAACACCAACTGTGTAAGAAAAAGATTCATCCATAATATAGAGGGTTTTAATTCGAGCACCCTAAGCTACATAAGACTTATTAACAAAAGCAATGATGAGATAACTAATATTATTGGAACACTTTACGACAAGAACGGCGCAATACTGGGAAGGCGGGAAAGCATTTTACGCGAAAAACTTCAGCCTAAAGAGCAAATGTGGATTAGCAACCGCCAGCTCGAAAGACTATTCGAAACCAGCTGGTTTGATGAGGCTACCTTAGAAGTAACCGCTGACGAAGATGCAAATTTAAGATTATTGAACCTCAACTTCGAGAATAGCGAAACATTTTTTAACTTCTCATGTTTCGAATCCTCCAGAAATTGAGCGAGATTGCCCCGACCGAAATCACGTCCGTTTTCAACTTTATGTTTTTGCGCTTTTCTACCTGAACAAAAAAGACTTAATTTCCTCTCGTGCACTACTAATGTCAGAACCTTTAAGTTTATCTGCGTAAGCGACCTCGGGAGGCACATAAAAATGAATAGGGTCACTGTCTTGATACGCCGACCATGCTGCCTCAGCGATTGCCGATGCGGGCATCAACCGATAGGCACCCTCTTTTGGAAGATTTTCAAGCATTGCTTCCTCGAAAGGCTTACCCGCACCCTGAGCTGTCTCGCGACGCAACATCGGCGTATCAATGCAGCCAGGCAAGATGTCAGCGGTTCGCACACCAAACCTTTCGAATTCTAACGATAAGGATTCTGTAAGACCTTTTACGGCGAACTTGGAGGCGGTGTATGCAGCCCTTCGTGCATGCCCAAAAGTAGCACAGGACGATGATGTGCTTAGGCATAAAGAATTTTCAGTGGCCTTCAGTAAAGGCAGCGCTGCAAGGATACTATTAAAAACTCCTATGACATTAACTTCGATGATTTGTTTCATTTGAAGTAAGTCCATCTCGTCGAACCAACCACCTGGGGCTATACCAGCATTGTTAAACATTACGTCCAGTCGTCCCCCGCTAAACACAGAGAAGTTTTTCATCGCATGCTTCAAGTTTTCTGGAGATGTTACATCCACTTCCGCAGTCATGACTGTTTCTGGATCGAACAACGTTTCGGCCTCCTTTAAAAGAGATAGATCTTTGTCGAACAAACCAACAAGCCAACCCTTTCGAGAAAAAAAAAGTCCCGTTTCAAGACCCATGCCGCTCGCCCCGCCCGTGATGCAAATAGATTTTTTTTGGCTCATACGCACCTCTTACTTGAATCATTGTTATCAAAAGTCGAAGATATCGTTTTTGTGGGCAAATAGTAATCCCTATTGTGTCCAAGGAGATCAGTGTGACTGAAGACGGGCTTTCTAACCAACGAATAAGAAATATACTGGAAAGCACTGAGACTATCGCCATGGTAGGGTTGTCAGGAAACTGGTCGAGACCCAGTTATTTCGCGGCGAAGTATCTTATGGAAAAAGGCTACACGGTCATTCCGGTAAACCCGCACTATAAGGAAATACTGGGTAGAAAAAGTTACGCCTCGTTAAGAGAAATTGATGGGCCAGTGGACGTGGTTAACCTCTTTCAAAGATCCGAAAGGGTCGCCGACTTTCTGGAAGACGCAATGGCTTTGAAAGCTAGCGCGTTTTGGATGCAGCTCGGGATAGTGAACAAAGAGGCTGCGGAAAAGGCGGTGGATTTAGGAATGGTCCCGGTAATGGATCGATGCATGAAGATAGAGTATGCAAGACTGTTTGGCGGACTCACTTGGTCCGGCGTAAATACTGGGATTATTAGTGCTAAGCGACCGAATAAAATACCTTGAATTAAAGACAAGAGGCAAAAATGGAAGATCATGAATATCAGTTTGAAACGCTTTGCCTTCACGCCGGACAGATTCCAGACGCAGCGACTGGTTCGCGAGCCGCTCCTATCTATCAGACCGCGGCTTATGTCTTCGACGACACCGATCATGCTGCTAGCCTTTTCAACGCGCAAACTTTTGGGAATATTTACAGTCGCTTATCCAATCCAACAACCGCGATGTTTGAGGAGAGAATAGCCGCACTTGAAGGCGGAAGAGCGGCCCTCGCGGTTTCGTCAGGCCTTGCAGCACAAATGACGGCAATATTAACAATTCTTAAGAGTGGGGATGAGATAGTCTCTGCCAGCACATTGTATGGTGGAACCTTTTCGCAGTTTGACGTCAATTTTCGTCGAATGGGAATAAACACCCATTTCGTAGACCCCGACGATCCTAATAATTTTCGAGAGGCTATAAACGAAAACACTCGATGTCTCTTTATAGAAACAATAGGGAACCCGTCAAACAATTTAGTTGATATTGAGACGGTTTCAGCAATCGCAAAAGAGAATGGGATTCCTTTGATCGTAGACAACACCTTTGCTTCGCCTTACCTTTGCCGTCCTTTTGAGAACGGCGCGGATATCGTTGTGCATTCGGCAACAAAATTCATATGCGGGCACGGGACGTCTATAGGAGGAGTAATCGTGGAATCAGGAAAATTTCCCTGGGACAACGGGAAGTTTCCCGAGATGGTTGAGCCATCGGAGGGCTATCACGGGATACGTTTCTACGAAACATTCGGAGATTTTGGTTTTATAACAAAATGTCGGCTTGAAACTCTCAGGACCCTGGGACCGAGTCTCTCACCCTTTAATGCCTGGACCTTTTTGCAGGGTCTTGAGACATTGCATCTTCGTATGGAACGACACGTCGAGAATGCGACAAAAGTTGCAAGCTATTTAAACGACCACTCGCTGGTTAACTGGGTTAATTATGCTGGACTAGAAAATAACCGTTACTCAGACTTGGCGAAGAAATATCTACCTAAAGGTGCTGGTTCAATCCTTACCTTCGGAATCAGGGGCGGGAAAGAAGCAGGGATAAAATTTATTGAGAATGCTAACTTTATGAGCCATCTAGCAAACGTTGGCGATGCCAAAACTTTAATAATTCATCCAGCGTCCACTACCCACCGCCAGCTTTCTTCAGAGAAGCAAATCGCAGCAGGTGTCACTGAAGATATGATAAGAGTCTCGGTAGGACTTGAATCGGTTGAAGATATTTTATGGGACATCGGGCAAGCCTTGAATGCGTCGACGAATTAACCAACTATTCTCAGTTTAATATCATTCACAGAACGGAAAAGACCTCTGCCCAATCCTCGATCGCGTCCTCTTCTCCCGGAATTAACTGGATTACAAACTCCTCATATCCAGACTCTGCTAACAGCTTGAATTTATCTCTTAGCTCCTGCTTAGAACCGCTCATTGTTGTTTCACGAACAAAGTCAGGATCAATAATTTGCTTCTCTCCCTCCCGAAGATACATCAAATGACCCTTGTGATTCTCGATATATTTAGCGTCCGTCGGCTTATAATCTTTGTGCATATTTAAATATGCCTGAAGCACCGACCGATGCTTAGGCGGCAGTTTGGAATAAATTCTCGGGTCACTTTCAGCGAGATTATGAAGCATCACTGCCGTCCAAGGCGCCGCCTGCAGCATGAGCTTTTCTGCGTTTTTCTCGGGATCTTTTCCCAGAACGGCTCCCAAAAAGAATAAAGTGTTTTTCATTTCGACTTGAGATCCACGCAGGGATTGCCAATGAGACTTGAAGTCTTCTGCATCTCTTATCAGACTATCAAGGTCTGATCCAAAATTAAGCCAGCCCGCGCCTACCTCAGCCACTAACTTTCTTGATTTTGGGCCCATGGCTGAGATGTGCAAATCTATTGGATCCTCAAGATTTATGAGACCGTATTCGGGATTTAAAAAACTGATCTTTCGATTTTCAGATTCAAAATCCCACTCAATCAAATTACCACGAAGAAGCTCTTGGACCCGCTCAATGTATCTTTTCATTATGCGGAGAGGAATAGCTTTGAGTCCCATAGTTCTGCGCGCCGTGAAACCTGTGCCGACCCCAAAATCTATTCTTCCAGGGGCTATCCGGTTTAAGGTCGCTAGCGCATTGGCTGTTACCGGCTCTATACGATTGCTTGGAATTAAGACGCCTGTTCCCAATCGGATCCCAGATGTCTTTTCTGCAGCAAGAGCCATGCAGATAAAAATGTCGGGGTTCAAAAGCTGTGTGTCATAGAACCAACTCGAGCTGAAACCCAGTTCCTCGGCGCGCTTTACATGTTTCCATGAGTCGACTGCCGAGGCTAAGGCAATCCCGAATTTCATAAAACTAAGACTTGTAACTTGGCTCTTGTTTTATTTTTCAAGGTCTGGAGCCCAACGATGATTTTCACCCTGAGCAATTCGTCCCGCATACTTTTCTGTTGGCCGAGAACCATTTTCGTCGTAGAGATCAAATTCTTCGATCAAATCTTCCACCCACTGTATGCTCCCGGTTCTGGCCATTAAGTCATCATCCATAAGAAGTGCAGCGGCTGAACGCCCAACCAGCAAGGGGGTCTGAGATTGCGACAAGTCCATTTCTCTTTCTTTGGAGGCATCTACAATAAATTCAGTTGAAACCGCGCCAGGGTAAAGCACACAGGCCGGAATTCCTTTCGGCTGAAGCTCGACAGCCATGTCTGCAGTAAGCCTGTCTAGGCCAGTTTTCCCCGCACCATAGGAGCAGGAGAAATGGTAACTTTGTCCCCCAGGAGAGGAAACATTTAGCATTCTAGCTGAACTACTTTTAAACATCAGGGCTGCTGCATGCCAACTCGCTACATAATGAGCTCTCAAACCAATCCCTACTTGATCATCCCAAACTTGAATTGGATGATCCCAATACCCCCCACCCCACGCAGGTGGATTTGGGATTTTGTATACGTTATTTACTAATATATCAATGCAATCCGATTCCTGAGCTATTTGCGAGAACAAACGCTCGATATCCGCATCATCTCCATGGTCACACTGGATAGGCCTACCCTCGCCACCCGCTTCGTTTACCTGACGGGCCGTCGTGTCAATGGTTCTATCGCCATCACCGGTTGTCCTTCCTGTAACATAAACTGTGCAACCTTTTTCGCCAAGCGCGAGCGCGATTCCCTTGCCAATGCCCCTGCTCGCTCCGGTTACAACAGCGATCTGCCCTTTTAAATCTTCCACAATACTTTCCTAATTTTTTTAAAATATAAGGATATCTGAGTATCAAAAGGATATCTATTTTCTGTGCTTGGCAAAAAAACTAGCATAGAAAGTTTACTGTTCTGAGTCCTATCTAAAACGCCTTGCCTGATTCAAAACGCGGGTGTGCTGTAACTGCAAGTGGGAGGCTATTAAAGAGAGATAGGTCTTGGATAATCTCAATCGCACACAAACAGCGTATAAAGGGCCGAGCATTGCGGTTACTCGTCGGCATAATCCACTTAAGGAGAATTTTTGGAAAAGATTCACACAAATGAGGACCTACTGATCGTACTCGGTGATCAGCTTTTTCCAATTAAATATATCGAGGACACTGGATGCCGTCGCATTTTCATGGCGGAAGACCTCGGCCTATGTAGACAAAACAAGCATCACAAATTAAAGATCTTAATGTTTTTTACTGCAATGCGAGCCTATCGCGATGAGATGCTAAAGCAAGGGTTTGAAGTCTTCTACCACTCTATAGCCGACGCTGACTTTTCTGACTCGTTCGAAGAGAAACTCGAGAGAGTAATAGTGTCCAATGAGATTTCAGAAATTCATCACTTTGAGATTGAGGATCATTTTTTTTCTCGAAGAATTGCAGGATTTATATCCGAATCCAAGCTAGGGTGGCACAAACATCCAAGCCAGAAGTTTCTTTGCAATGCAAATCAGTTTTCCCAATTCGCTAACGGGAAGAAGAACCTCCGCATGGCAAGCTTTTATCAATTGATGAGGAAAGATAGAAGGGTATTAATTGACGACGCAGGAAAACCAATTGGTGGTAAATGGTCATTCGACGAAGAGAATCGTAAAAAGCTACCTCGGAACATAACTTTACCGGACAAACCAAAACCTACCTGTGAAATAGATACGGCGATAGTAAAAAAAATCGAAGAATATTTCCCAAATCATCCGGGATCTATGTCTGATCTTTGGATGCCAATCACTCGCGAAGACGCTTCAGCTCAGTTAGATAATTTCCTCCAATCCAAATTTGGAGACTTTGGAGCCTACGAGGACGCGATTCATTCTGAAAACAATTTTTTGTTCCACAGTGCCCTGAGCACCTCACTGAATATGGGGCTTCTTACTCCAAAAGAGGTGATCGAAAAAGCCATTGATTTTTCGGAGAGACATGATGTACCCATAAATTCAGTCGAGGGATTTCTAAGACAAATAATTGGATGGAGGGAGTTCATTCATGGAGTATATGACACAAAGAGAGAGAGCCAGGTTAAATCGAATTTTTGGGGTCATAAAGGAAGATTGACTCCTCATTGGTACAACGGCACAACCGGGATCGCACCTCTCGATGACGTGATCAAAGATTGTAACGAGTACGGATACACCCATCACATCCCTCGGCTAATGATCGTAGCTAACTTGATGACACTCTCCCGAGTGCATCCAGATCACGTTTTTAACTGGTTTATGGAGATGTTCGTTGATTCCGCAGATTGGGTAATGGTGCCGAATGTCTACGGCATGGGAACCTTTGCAGATGGCGGTTTTTTTTCCACTAAACCATATATCTGTGGCTCAAACTATATATTGAAAATGAGTAACTACAAACGTGACTCTTGGTGCGACCTGGTCGATGGGCTTTATTGGCTCTTTATCCAAGACAACTTAGACTTTTTCAAGGGGAATCCAAGGCTATCAATCATGACTCGAGCGCTTAACAAACTGAATCCAAACAGAAAAGTCGAGATCTTTGAATTAGCGAAAGAGTTCATCTCTACTAGAGTGGTTGGTTGAGGGGCGTTAAGAGAAAATGTTTATTCGATAGATTCGTCAAAATCACAAACGGCTTCTCATGCGTCAAAGTAACGATCGATTGGCGGGTAACTTTGAAATTCGGTTGATGATCGAGATTGGAAAAACACTGGATAGATCAAAAGCTGCCGCGTTTGCTTCGCAGTGTGATACCTTATTTCAGCAAGTGTCAGGGTCTTGTGACACATTCTCTAAAAATATTCTCACTATTTAGCGAGACTAAACTATACCAGTCTTTTAGCGAATAACTTGGTAACATTATCGCATGACTTCGTTTTTACTTTTAATGGCTGGGCTTACTTTTTTGCTCCTGGGAGGTGCAGGCCTCGTGCGCGGAGCCACTGGACTGGCACATTCATACGGGGTGCCTCCCCTCCTGGTCGGACTAACCATCGTTGCTTTTGGAACTAGCGCCCCTGAGCTGATGGTTAACGTTGTGGGAGCGTTAAAAGAGCAGACAGATATCGCCTTCGGAAATATCGCTGGATCCAACCTAGCGAATCTCGGCTTAGTTCTCGGCGGGACGGCGCTTATGTCTGGTCTCAATTTGAACAATCAAATCATCAAAAGAGATATACCGCTTCTATTGCTCGCAAGCCTAGCAACAATAATCATGATCCTTGATCCAACACTGCGAGGACAAGTCTCGTCAATAGATTTGCCGGATGGACTCATATTACTGCTCTTATTTTGCATTTTTATGTACATGACCTTCGAGGACCTGTCAGAAAGCAGTGGAGCAGAGGAAAGCACAGCCGGCTCGTCTTTTTGGGATACCAAAAGCGTTAACTGGTCGTTGGTTGCGATCGGAGCTGTCGGGCTCGCCATTGGAGGAGAAATGGTGATAACTAACGGAGTGGCGCTTGCTGCAATTCTGGGAGTCTCTTCAACGATTATAGGCATTGGACTCGTGGCTATTGGAACCAGCCTCCCAGAGCTAGTTACATCTATCATAGCCGCTCTAAAAAAAGAGGCAGATCTTTGCGTAGGAAACATTGTTGGATCAAACATTTTCAATCTTCTGTTAGTTTTACCAACAACGGCAATTATTTATCCGATCAAAACGGATGCAAGTGGCGCACTTGATATCGGAGTGTCTTTAGCTTTCGCCGCATCGTTAATCATTATCTTTATTCTGAACAAGGGGGTAATGGGTAAGCCATTAGGCGCTTTATTTCTTTTAGGCTATTTCCTCTACATGGGCTTCCGAATATTCTTCTAACAACACACTTGCTAANCATTATGTCAGAGTTAAACCTTGCTGATGATTGTACCCGTACCCAAACCACCACCACAACACATCGCAATCAGCCCATATTTTCCGTCAGTCCTTTGCAATTCATGCACCGCTTTCGTCGTCAAAAAGCATCCTGTTGCTCCAAGAGGATGCCCTAAAGCTATTGCACCGCCGTTTGGGTTAACTTTATCCATATCCGCTCCGACCGATTTGGCCCAAGAAATGACAACTGATGCAAAAGCCTCATTTATTTCGAACACATCGATATCATTTATATCAAGCCCCGTCTTAGCCAACATTTTCTCTGTCACTGGGATAGGCCCCTCTAACATAAGCACTGGATCACAACCCACTAACTCTGCATCAACTATTTTGGCCAGAGGTTTCACACCGAGATCTTTTGCCCTCGACGCAGTCATCATAAGAAGCGCAGAGGCACCGTCAGCAATTTGTGAAGACGTTCCCGCGGTGTGAATCCCGTCCTCCCGAGCCACCGGTCTCAAGCCAGCGAGCGCCTCGAGACTGGTATCACGGGGGATTTCATCTTTTTTGAAGATATACGTCTCCTCAAGCCTATTCCCGGCCTCATCAAACTTTGGGATTTCTAACGGAATAATTTGTGACTCAAAGTGGCCAGCATCAACCGCAGCTCTCGCTCGTTCCTGGGATTTGAGGCCGAATTCGTCGCTATCCGCTCGAGTGATTTGGTACTTCTCTGCCATTCTTTCAGCGCCTTCGAACTGACTCGTGAATTCGTAGTGTTCGAAGTAGGACCGAGCCACCGGCTTACCCAGATTCTTATCAAGGCCAACCGCGTCTGAACCAACGGGCAGGCGCGTCATGTTTTCAACTCCGCAAGCTACTACGCAACTTGCCATTCCGGATTTAAGTAGACTTGTTGCTAAGTGCACCGCTTCTTGGGAGGACCCACACTGGGAGTCTATAGTGATGCATGGAGTTCTCTCTGCACCTCCATGGGAAAGCCAAGCGGTTCTGGCAACGTTCATGCCTTGCGCACCTAACTTGTTGATGCAACCCCCGATAACTTGGTCAACTGACTCAGAGCTAACAGAACTTCTTTCCAACATTTTTTTAATGATTTGCCCCAATGTATCTGTTGGATGCACCAAGCCTAACGCACCTTTTTTTCTCCCAACTGCTGATCTTGCAGCATCTACTATGACTACGTCTTCCACAATCTATTCCTTTTTAAAATGACCTCGAAGGCCTATATTGCCATAGCGAACGGATCTTGGAAATTATGCCGCTATCAAGCTTCCTTGGTCCATGAGGTATCTTCGAAACGCCATGTCTGAGAGAAAGGCAAGTCCTCTGAAGAGAACCCTATAGAGAAACGGTAAAGGCAGCTCTCCAAGACCCAACCCGCTTCACGATCATAGAAACATAGATCCGAATCTGGGACCTCAAACTCTAGATTCATTTCTTCGTTGGCTGGCAACGAAAGTCGTCCAAAGCCCTTTAATTCTTTTTTAGCCCTGTCAACCTTAGAGTTAAGGCAGGAAACATACAACTGAACCACGCAATCCCCGTCTACTTTACCTTGATTAGATACGGCAACAATTACCGAAAAGTGTCTTTTTTTTCGATTGACAAAAACACTTTTAACTTTGAACTCCGTGTAACTTAAGCCAAAACCAAACGGAAAAAGCGCTTTCTCGTGTTTGCAATCTAAATAACGATAACCATGAAATAGTCCGTGCTTAACTTCTTTCGCGTTGGTATCCCATTCACCGAATTGCTCATCAGATTTTGGAAACAGAGCGGGCAGTCGACCCGAGGGATTCACCTCTCCATATAGTGTTCTTGCAATTGCCTTGCCGCCCTCGCATCCGGGATACCAAATGACCAAAAGTGCTTCAATGCTGTCGATCCAAGGATAAACATTGACCGAGCTCCCAGTCTCTAATAATACGACAGTTTTTTTTGCTCTAGATGAGACGGCTCCAATCAACTCTTCTTGGTCGATAGGCAGTCTCAAAGAACTTCGATCCCCTCCCCTCGCCAAGTCATTCCCACTACTTTCTTTGTTAAGCGTGGGAATGTATTCACCTTCATCTTGATAAGTGTAGCCTGCTACGACAACGGCCACGTCAAAGCCTTCAAGCACGTCCGACTCTGGAGCATCCTCAAAGAAGGTAAAAGAAGCACCATTCCAATTCTCTATGCCATCAAAAGGTGTCGAGACATGGGTCGACCTGACCATGCTGCTTCCACGATCCCCTAAATTCTCGGTAGCCGCTAATTTACCAATCAAGGCGATATTTTGAATCGCCTTTAGCGGCAGGACCCCTTCATTTTTGAGAAGAACAAAGGATTTTTCGGCTACCTCCTGAGCCAGAGATAAATGCTCCTCACATTCAATCCTTTCCTTCGAGACTGAAATCTGCGAAGTCAGGCCGAAGGCAAATTTTTGACGCAAAACCCTTAAGACGTTTCGGTCAATTGTCTCTGTAAGAATTTCACCTTTAGCCACCGAATCTTCAATTTTTTCCTGTTTAAACCAATAAGCTGCAGGCATCTCAATATCCATACCTGCATTGATTGCAGGGGCTGTGGATCGAGTGCCCAACAACCAATCCGACTCAACAAAACCTTCAAAACCCCAATCGTCTCTGAGTATTTTCTCTAATAGATTTGAGTTCTCTCCGCAGTAAGTGCCATTCACTTTGTTATAAGCACTCATTATCGACGCAGCGCATCCATCTACTATAGAGCGTCTAAAGTGTGGCAGATAAACTTCGTGAAGAGCTCTCTCATCGATTTCTGAGTTAACTTCGAACCGAGTTGTTTCAAGATTATTGAGCGCAAAATGCTTTGGACTAGCCAGAACAAAATTTTGAGCGCCACAGACAAAGGCTAGTCCCATTAATCCCATGTGAAAGGGGTCCTCAGAATAAGTCTCCTGGGCTCTACCCCATCCAGGATGCCGCAAAAGATTGACGGTAGGGGCCAAAAGGACATTGCCGCCAGCCGCGGCAACCTCTTCGCCAATCGCCATTCCAACGCGCCTCTCCAACGTCGGATCGAACGAGGCACCCCTCGCCATTGGAACTGGAAAAGCGGTCGCAAACCCTGCACGCAGGCCTCTCGGCCCATCTACCATTTTAAAGGGAGGTATTCCTTTCGCCGAATTTTCACCTGACCAATACAAACCTTTCTCGGTGCCCATATCTCCACTGCCTTTTGACCCGTGTAGCTGCTCGATTTTTTCCTCGAGCGTCATCGTCTCTAAACTAGCTTTCGCTAATGAATCAACAAGGGTTTTGTCTGATTCGAGCGCTTTGTTACCACGTCGAATTTCTTTTAGATCAAACGCTTTTATTGTCGACACTTGAGGAACCCTGCCACTTAGGCGTTTCGAATTGTTAAACCGCCATCGACTGGAAGTGTTGCGCCAGTGATGTATTGGGATGCTGGTAAAACCAGCCCTAACGTACCATGCGCAACCTCTTCGGGCTCAGCGTAGCGGCGCAAAGCAGTACGTCTTTTCGCGAAGATAGCTTTATCCTCCTCAGAAATAGCTGAAGTCATTCCTGTGTTAATTGGCCCAGGGCAAACACAGTTTACGGTTATCTTCTCCGGCCCGAGCTCAACGGCAAGGGAACGGGTCAAACCAATCACACCAGTTTTAGCTGCCGTATAAGGAGACCCATAACGGGTTGCACCAAGGCCCTCAGTGGACGCGATGTTAACGATGCGAGGATTTTCGGCTTTACGCAAGTGCGGTAAAGCAGCTCGCACGGTGAGTGTATGCGCAGTAAGTAAGACCGCAATACTCTCATGCCAAGCAATCTCATAGTCATCGTTATCAATCGGAGCAAAACGAGAGATCCCAGCGTTGTTAATTAAGATATCTATGCCGCCAAAATGCTCAGAGATCTCTGAAAAAACCTTCTTTATAGTCAGTCCGTCTGAGAGATCAATGCGCCAAGCTTTCGAATCATATCCCTCACCGTTCATTTCTTCCTGCACCTTTTCTAAAGCAGCATTGTTTACATCTAGTAGAGCAACCCTTGCACCCTCGTCTCCAAACAAATGCGCCGTCGCGCGCCCCATTCCTGAAGCAGCACCGGTAACAACCGCGACAGAGCCCCTGATGGATCGACTCAACTTTGACAATGCCATGACATTTCTCCCAAAAAGAGCCAAGTGTGCCTCATAAAAGGGAGAATTCGCAACTTCCACAGCCTCTAGGTTCTGTTAAGATAGAGTTACAGCAAAACAATAAGGCAAAATTGGAATCCGAAAAACTTTGCAGAATAGAGTTATCGAAAGAAGCGATAAACTTTAGCGCAGCTCACTTCACAATTTTTTCAAGGACCGAGAGAGAGGATCTCCATGGCCACAACTTTCAGGTAATTGGAGAAGTCTTAGCACCCGTTGATGAAAATGGCTTGGTCTTCGATTATGTGGTTTTAAAGAAAGCTTTGAAACAGCTCTGCGATGGCTTAGATGAGAAAACTATTCTTCCAGAAAAATCACCTTATTTGAGCATAGAAAAAGATGCTCAGTACGTATCAGGAATCTTTGACAAACAGAAACTGATGTTTCTCCACAGAGACGTGATTACACTTCCAATCTCGAACGTTAGCGTAGAGGAATTGTCGC
Organism: Gammaproteobacteria bacterium; assembly: GCA_002711495.1. Classification (GTDB taxonomy): domain Bacteria; phylum Pseudomonadota; class Gammaproteobacteria; order Pseudomonadales; family Azotimanducaceae; genus UBA9659. The sequence goes on along the minus strand of PARM01000027.1, from coordinate 33,911 downwards.
ACTACTTCCTCACAAGATTAATGGAAATCCCAGAAATCAAAAATAAAGATATTAGAGAGATCGTTATCAAAATATCAAGCAGCCCGGGTCAAGCGGGAGCCGCAATCTGGAAGGCTCCATGACACTTTCATTGATCACCGGCGCGAGCAAAGGAATAGGAAAAGCAACGGCAAAACTTTTTTCCGAGAAAGGGAGAGAGGTAATTAATCTGTCAAGAACCTCTTCTAATTTGGTTGGAGTTTCCGACGTCAAATTGGACTTGACCGAGCCAGATGCGGCTAGCAAGGTTCAGGCACTTGCCGCGAGAATAGAGGTACAGGAAATCCACCTTATTCATAACGCCGCGGTCCTATTAAATGATCAGACCAAGACTCTCGATTCCGTGCAGTTCTCTCGGGTTCTTGCGCTCAACGTAATTGCACCGCAACTTTTGAATAAGTTCCTTATTCCTAAAATGGCTCCCGGTTCCTCAATTATTTATATCGGTTCGACCTTGTCTGAGAAAGCGGTCAAAAATTCTTTCAGCTACGTTAGCTCAAAGCACGCAGTTGTCGGCATGATGAGAGCAACATGCCAGGATTTAGCTGGTAGCGGTATTCATACAGCTTGCATTTGTCCCGGTTTTACTGATACCGAAATGCTGAGAGAGCACGTCGGCGGCTCGAAAGAAGCGTTAGAGGCCGTTGGCAATCTGTCCGCATACGGTCGACTGATTGAACCGGAAGAAATCGCATCGACTATAAAATTCGCTTGCGAAAATCCTGTAATAAATGGAACGATTATTCACGCTAATCTAGGCCAAATTGAAAATTAATGAACACTAAAGCAAGCAGTACCATATTGGATCCCCAGCTAACCGAAAAACGAGAGCGAGTGTTCTTGATTCTCGCCGGTTTATTTCTATGTGCGATGACCATGCTGAACATAATCGGAATAACCCGATTTGTTCAGTTGGGTCCCATGGCACTTGCGGTTGGAGTTCTTCCCTACCCCTTAACATTTTTATGCACTGATCTGATCAGTGAGCTCTATGGACGACGACGGGCGAACTTCATGGTAACAGTTGGTTTAATACTCAACTGTTTTATCATCGCAACAATCTGGTTAGCTCAACAGTTACCCTCGTCACCATCAGATGCCCAACCACCCTGGCAATCGCTCAACCTAGCGAGTCCAGTAGCCTTGCCCGACGGATCAAGTTTGGATGGGCAGGTAGAGCTGTTTAGCCTTATATATGCTACAACTTCTGGCGCTGTGGTTGCATCGATGATGGCTTATATTGCGGCTCAATATTGTGACGTCTATATGTTTCACTTCTGGAAAAGCCTAACGAAAGGTAAGCATCTTTGGTTAAGAAACAATGGAAGTACAATTGTAAGTCAAGGAGTCGATTCTTTTATGGTTATTACCGTGACGTTCGGCGCGCAATTTTTCGCTGGAGCGATATCGGCTGGCTCAATGCTAGCTCTAATGGGGAGCAATTATTTATTCAAACTCTGTGTCGCGCTCGCAGATACCTTACCGTTCTATTTTTTTGTAAATTACCTTACAAAATATCTTGAGCTCACCGAGGAAGAATTGAAGGCTAACGGATCTTAAATTTACGATACTAGGAAAAGAGGGAAGAAAAAATGGATTACGAAGCGATTAATTATGAACTCGAAGATAATATTCTCACAATTACTCTCAATCGTCCCGAGAAATTAAACGCTCTCAACGGAACCATGTCATCAGAAATCCTTAATGCATTGGATCGGGCAGACAGTGATGATAACGTCAAGGCGATTATTTTCACCGGTAAGGGACGAGCTTTTTGTGCCGGTGCTGATCTTTCGGGAGGAAACACGACGTTTGATTATGATTCTGACGGCCGAGGAATCCACCCTGATGGTGGAGGTGTCCTGACGCTAAGAATTTTTGAGTGCATGAAGCCGGTCATCAGCGCCTGTAACGGCCCTGCAGTGGGAGTTGGCGCCACGATGCAATGCGCCATGGATATAAGACTCGCGTCAGAGAGCGCGAGGTATGGATTCGTTTTTTCAAAAAGAGGCATCGTCCCGGAGGCCTGCTCTAGCTGGTTTTTGCCGAGATGCGTAGGAATCAATACTGCGCTAGAGTGGACTTATTCAGGAAGGATCTTTGACGCCTCAGAAGCTCTAGACCGAAATTTTATAAGAAGCATTCATAAAGAAAGCGATCTTCTAGCAGACGCGCGAAAACTAGCTGCTGAATTCGCCAACCAGACCAGCGCTGTTTCAGTAGCGATGACACGCCAAATGATGTGGAAAATGTTGGGGGCGGACCATCCTATGGAAGCTCATAAAATTGATAGCCGAGGAGTCTATTTTACAGGAAAATCGGCCGACGCTCATGAAGGAGTGCAATCTTTTCTTGAGAAGCGGCCTGCTGAGTTTAAGGACAAAGTCTCCGAGGATATGCCTGAATTTTTTCCGTGGTGGGAGAAAAGACAATTCAAATGATAAATATCAGCAAGGCGCTTGGACCCGCCATAATTTTTGGGAAGTGATGCATCATATTGAGTTGATCTTTGTTAAAGCTTGGGCCGAGATTAGGTCCGAAGTAAGCAGGGCATATATCGGATTTATCTGGTGGTTTTTAGAGCCCCTGCTATACATGGGAGCTTTTTACGTTTTGTTTGGGATTGGTCTGCGTCAAGGTGGCGATGACTTTTTGTTCTTTTTACTTTGCGGGTTAGTACCTTGGAAATGGTTTTCGAGCACGCTCAATAGTGGAAGCAGGTCAATTGTTGCCAACGCTGGACTGATCAACCAAGTTTACCTCCCTAAATACGTATTCCCGCTAATTGTCGTAGTGATAAACACATTCAAATTCACTCTAGTTTTTCCGGTGCTCCTCATTATCCTTGTAATGTCAGGTTTTGAGCTGTCTCACAGCTGGTGGTCTTTGCTTCCCGTTCTTGTAATCCAACTATTGATGGTGGCATCCTGCACCTGTCTTCTCTCCTGCCTAGTGCCATACGTGCCAGATCTTCGGTACGTGATTGACAATGGAATGCTACTTTTAATGTTTCTGTCAGGGGTATTTTTTAGTATTAACGAGATGGCCCAAGAGGTACGGAACATTCTTTTGTTCAACCCCATCGCCCTCCTTTTAAAATGTTACAGAGAGATTTTATTAAATGGGTCGATGCCTAACTTTAATGATTTAGCTTACGTAATATTCATTTCTTTTTTAACTGGACTCAGCGCTTTTTTTCTATTGAAACGAATAGATAGAAAGGTGATTAAGGAGTTGTAAGTGATTTGAAAAAATTGTCTAGTTAGAATACTCCAAGAAAATTATATCGGTTCATTTACTCGGGAATAGACTTAGTAAGAGTTTTTAATGCAAAATACGACAACCAAATTCCTAAAACATGGTGATTATGAGTGAGCTGACCGAGTTTAGAAAATCAATTTACCCTGACGTTGAGGATACCTGGGAATCAATAGCGCGAGCGCAAATGCCCGAATTTGAGGTAGACGAAGCGGTCAAACTCCTTCAAAGTTGGAACCTGCATGTCTTCATGAGGAAAGCTCCACCAGCAGGTAGNCCGCGTGCGGGAAACCCAATACTTCCTAGCGATATTATNTTTATTGAAAATCCAAAACCCTAATGATTGCCAAAGTGCAAGATTTAAAAATTGCGGCTTCTCACGAGGGGACTGCTGAAGTTTTGCTTACTATCAAACATGACAATGGGGGAGTGACTCAAGTTCCCTTGGATTACTTCGCTATCACCTGGCTAATGGAATCTTGCCAAGTTGAATCCATAGAAGGAATAATAGGAACTGAGTGGGACAANGTGAGAGACGCAATCGACTCGTCTCACAACCGCTGAAAACAAATAAATAAGAGAAGGACCATAGTCATGCTAGACCTGATAATTAGAAATGGAAAAGTAGTCGATGGCACGGGGCTTCCTGCTTATATAGGAGACATCGGCATAAAAAATGGAAAAATTGTCATAACAGGTAGCGTCAAAGACTCGGCGAAAGAAGAGCTAGACGCCTCTGGGCTAGTGGTTGCGCCGGGTTTCATAGATCCTCATACCCATTTTGATGCGCAACTACTTTGGGATGGTAGAGCAAAGCCTGCAATAGAACATGGTATAACAACGATTATTCCTGGAAACTGTTCACTTTCCCTGGCGCCACTCAAATCAAATGACAGAATGAAGTTAGTGGGAATGTTTAACCAAATTGAGGAAATGCCGATAAAGGCATTTAAGNAGGGAGTCGANTGGGATTGGGANACGTTTGACGAATTTATTAAACGAATAAAAAAANCCCTGACCATCAATGTAGCNCCCCTTGTNGGTCATAGCGTATTAAGGCTTTGGGTTATGGGCGACCAATCTGCANAGAGAGAAGCCAATGAGAAGGAAATAAAAGANATGCAAANGCTTCTTCGGGAGTGCTTGTCCGCAGGAGCGATTGGNTTGAGCACTAGCTTTGTTGATGTTGACGAAACTTTAGCGCCTGTGCCNAGTCGATATGCAGACCAAAGGGAATTNAACGCGCTCTGCGANGTGCTCAGCGAATCTAATAAAATGCTNCAGGTAGTTCATGAGTTTTTTGATGCAGACGTAACAATAGCGCGAGTCGATCAGTTGGCTGAGATTAGCTTGCGGCATAGAATCCCGACCACACTCTCTCCGTTGTTTGTAAACACCGAAAACGACTCCGGGGTAAAGAGAGTGATGGAAAGAGTGAAAGAGCAGTTCAANCNGGGAGCNAGAGTNTGGCCTCAAGTTCAGACNCGCCCNATTGACATCAGCTTNTGCTTCGAAGTGCCNAGCCTACTNTTCATAAGGCTGCCNTCCTGGTACAAGNTNATGAGATTTGGCACCCATGCTGAAATAATNGNAGCGTTTGANGACGAGAAAAAACGAGCAAAACTAGTTCAAGAAGCTTCAATGCTGGGTCCTTTTTGGAACAGCATCACTCTGCGTCAAGTTAATAACGAAGAAAACAAAAAATATCTCGGATTGTCACTTGATGAAATCGCGAGCAAAAGAAACACAACCCCCGTCGAAGCCATGATTGATTTGTCGCTAGAGGAAAATCTTCAAGCACATTTCCTTGCAGCAAATATGGGACACACAGATAACGATATGATTGGGGAACTTTTGTCTGATCCGCATGTTCACATAGGCGCAAGTGACGGTGGTGCCCACATTCTGTCGTTCTCAACTTACGGCGACACAGGTTATCTTTTCAGTCAGTTTGTAAGGAAATCTCAGGCTATGTCACTTGAAGATGCGGTTAAGAAGATTACTCTAGATACCGCGTCCATATGGGGAATGAAACAGAGGGGTTGCCTTAAGGAAGGTTTCCTTGCAGATGTGACTATCTTTGAGGAAGACAGAATTGATCGTGGTAAAGAATACTACACAGACGACGTCCCAGGAGATGGACATCGTTACGTCAGAGATGCTGTCGGTATAGACACCGTAATCATCGGCGGATCAATCGCCTACAGAAAAGGGTCTTACACCAATGCAAAAACCGGAAATATCGTAACCGTGGGTTAACATGCTCATCAAGCAGAGAAGAATCCCAACCAATGGTATTGAATTAAACGTTGCGGAAGCGGGCGAGGGGCCGCTAGTTTTGTTCGTTCATGGCTTTCCAGAATCTTGGTATTCTTGGAGACATCAAATTCCTGCTGTCGCGAGTGCTGGTTATCACGCGGTTGCAATGGATATGAGAGGCTATGGACTGAGCGACAAGCCGCCGAACATTGAGGCTTATAATCAAGTCGAAGTAACGAAAGATGTAGTTGGTTTGATCGAGGCGCTGGGTCACCCGTCGGCAGTGGTTTTCGGTCACGACTGGGGTGGGCCAACGGCCTGGCGCTGTGCCTTGAAATACCCCAGTCTTATTAGGGCCGTAGGAGTTCTATCAGTTCCGTTCTCGCCAAGGCCAAAAAATCCTCCGCTCAGAAGAATGCAAGAAATTTTCAAGGGTTTATTCTTTTATCAATTGTATTTCCAGAGACCCGGGATAGCTGAGGCAGAATGGGAAAAAAATATCAAGGTCAATTTAAGAAAGTTCTTTTATTTGGCGTCCGGCAGCTATGACGGCCCGAGTTCTGTAGCTTCGCTTTCGAAAAAAACGGACCTTTTCTCAGACATCGAAGATCCGCAAAGCCTCGGGGACTGGTGCTCTCAAAATGATTTAGATTTTTACACCAAAGAATTTGAGCGGAGCGGTTTTAGCGGGCCTTTAAATTATTATCGAAATCATGATTTGACATGGGAGCTTACAGCAGGAGAGTCAAGCAAGATTGAACAACCTGCATTATTTGCGGCCGGAGAAAAAGACGGAGTAATTGTTCTTGCAAGAGAAGCGCTTGAAAAAATGCCCGAGTTCGTGGAAGACCTTAGGGTAAATGAGTTGATTCCTGGGGTCGGTCACTGGACTCAGCAAGAAGCTCCGGAGGATGTAAATCGTATTTTGCTAAACTTCCTAGACTCCCTCTAATAGAGTAAACTTCTGAACATGAAGGAAAATATAGGCATTGTCGGTGCAGGTATATGTGGACTTAGCTCCGCGCTGGCTCTCTCCAAACACGAAAATAACATCACGATCTATGAGAGAGATTCGGCCCCTCCAGCAGGTAGCCCCGACGAGGCTTTTTTTCAATGGTCCAGAAGAGGGGCAGCCCAGTTTCGCCATCCTCACGCATTTTTGGGTGTAATGTGTAACTTGTTGCAGGAGCATTACCCCCAACTAGTTCAAAGACTTTGGGACGCTGGGGCTAGGAAAATAAGCTTCGAGGACATGCTTCCAGACGAAATAAAAAAGTCATACATTCCAGAGCCAGACGATAAACAAATGTGGTTATTAATGTGCAGACGCGCCACGATGGAATCGGTACTAAGAAAATATGTTGAGGAAATATCGTCAATAACCATTCTGAGCAAACACGAGGTCGTTGCCCCAGAGTTGGAAGTGCGCGATTCAACGATAAGCCTACACGGCCTGAGGGTTAGGGAAAATAGAGGCCCCGTACGGTCAGTCAAACATGATTTAATCGTTGATGCTAGTGGTCGAAATAGCAAGTTTCCGAAATGGTTGGAGGGCTTTGGAGCGACTATAAAAGAAGAGAGCGAAGACGCGGAAATCGTTTACTACACAAAACATTATCAATTAGAAAACGACCAAAATGAACCAGATAGGACTGGAAAGAACCGAGGCGCCGGAGATCTCGGCTATATAAAATATGGGGTTTTTCCTGGTGATAACGGCCATTTTGCCATTATTTTGTGCCTTCCAAATCATGAAAAGGAATTACGAAACGCAGTAAAAGTGCCCGCATTGTTTGATAAAATTTGCGAGGCAATACCGGGCCTAGAGCCATGGGTGAAGAAGGGTAAATCGAGGGCTACAACAAGCTCCTTTGGTTTCGGAAAAATTAACGCTATTTGGCGCAGCTTCGTGAGAGACAATCGTCCGGAGGCTTTGAACTATTTTGCGGTTGGCGACGCAGCCGTCCGAACAAATCCTCTATACGGTCGGGGATGCTCGACCGGAATTGTTCACTCGCACCTTCTAGAAAAAGCAATTTCCAGCAAAAGCTCGCCGATCGAAAGGGCCCTGATGTTTGATAGGCTGACTGAAAAAGAGCTTAGACCGATTTATCAAGCCAGTTTGCGAGAGGATAGGCTAGGAAAAAAAAGAGCAGAAGCTAGTTTGAGAGTCGGCAGGTTGGAATCCTCAAAAGGGCTAAAACAATGGCTCACGGCATCGATAGGGGACGCAATTGCAAGCTCTTCTCGTGAAAATATAGACGTCTTCCGTGGTGTTATGAAATCCTTCAACCTTTTGGAAAAGCCGGGAGACTTCCTTAAAGACGGAAAAATTCAAAGAATCATACTTCGATATATGCTGCGAGGGCGGAAACAAAATAGCTCAGCGCGTTATCAACGCGGACCAAGTCGCTTAGAGATGATCGAATTAGTGAGTGGGAAAGATGCTGCGTAGCTCTTTCGAAAACTTATAAAAAACCTTACCAAAAAAAGAAAGTTCATCCACACCAGATTGATATTCGTAACCACCCTAGTCTCGATATTCTCTCCCAATTTTCGGGGCTATAATTGAGTCGATTTTGACTCCCTCTATAAGGCCGGATCACTCCGGCCTTTTTTATAGAATAAAACGCGTCGATCGTGTAAGTTCCTTTTTGAGAAAAAGGGAAGAGCAATGGCAGTAAATAAAAAAGGTAGAAAATACTCGTCTCTCGTTGTTGACGGCAACGAGAAGGCGGCAGCACGAGCCATGCTCCACGCAGTGGGCTTTACAGAGGACGACTTTAAGAAATCACAGGTGGGGATCGCCTCCACCTGGAGCAATTTGACCCCCTGCAATATGCACATCAACGAGTTAGCTGATGCCGCCGGTTTGGGCGCTGATGAAGCTGGTGGAAAAGCCGTAACTTTCAACACAATTACGGTATCCGATGGCATCAGCATGGGCTCCCCTGGAATGCGTTACTCTCTTGTATCAAGAGAAGTCATCGCAGATTCGATCGAGGCGGTAGTTTGTGCCGAAGGATTTGATGGATTCGTAGCGATCGGTGGATGTGATAAAAACATGCCCGGCTGTGCGATGGCGATGGCCCGTATCAACAGGCCCAGCGTTTTCGTCTATGGCGGCACGATCCAACCCGGGAAAAATAGACGAGATGTTGTGTCAGTCTTTGAAGCAGTCGGGCAACACGCGGCTGGAAAAATCTCAGATATCGAGTTNAANGAAGTAGAATCTACTGCGATTCCNGGNCCAGGATCCTGNGGGGGNATGTACACTGCGAACACAATGGCNTCNGCTATAGAGGCGCTGGGACTTTCTCTGCCNAACTCGTCTGCTCAAGAGGCAATTTCAGAAAANAAAAGAGTGGATAGCTATGCNGCAGGAGCTGCNGTTCTAGAGCTNATTAAAAGAGACATAAAACCGTCAGATATTCTCTCTTTAAATTCCTTTGAAAATGCTATTACTACCGTCATAGCNNTGGAGGGATCAACGAACGCCGTNTTGCACTTNTTAGCGATCGCTCAAGCTGCGAACATTCCGCTAGCAATCGATGATTTTGACAGAATCGGGAAAAAAGTCCCCGTNCTGGCTGATATGCGNCCAGCNGGTCAGTATGCNATGAGTGAATTAATAAATATTGGCGGAATTCAACCTTTGATGAAATCGCTTTTAGAAAAAGGTTTTCTGCACGGCGATTGTTTGACCGTAACAGGAAAAACACTGAAAGAAAACTTAGAGAACGTAAAACCATACCCCAACGGGCAAAGAGTTATTAGGTCCTTTGATAATCCGATAAAAAAAGATTCACACTTAGTTGTGCTTAGNGGCAACATAGCGCCNGAGGGNGCGGTCGCGAAAATTACCGGNAATGAAGGNCTCTCCTTTAAAGGAAATGCAAAGTGTTTTCAGGGCGAGGAAGCGGCTTTGAAGGCGATACTAGGTGGCGACGTTGTCGCTGGAGATATTGTGGTCGTCAGATATGAGGGACCAAAGGGTGGACCAGGAATGCGAGAGATGTTATCGCCCACTAGTGCGATTAATGGAAGAGGGCTAGCTAAGAGCGTGGCACTAATCACTGATGGCAGGTTTTCAGGAGGATCCCACGGTTTTGTTATAGGACACATCTCACCGGANGCATACGAGGGAGGACCTCTTGCACTGCTGAAGGACGGTGATCANATCACAATAGACGCTGAGTCCAAAACNATTGATGTAGATTTAAGTCAAGAGGAACTCGATTTGAGAAAAAAATCTTGGTCAAAACCTCAGCCTTACGCAAAAAAGGGGTTGCTAGCCAAATACGCTAAGCTAGTAAGCTCCGCTTCACTGGGCGCGGTGACGGATCTGTAAATTTTTGACAAATTCTGTTTATGTTTTTTATCAAGACAAGTGAACCCCTCTCGTCACTGGGGCGTAAGTTGGAATGACAGGATGTGGGCTATGCACAANAAAAATATGCTGGATACAAAATTATGTGTCTCGTGCGAAAGACCTTTCAGCTGGAGAAAAAAGTGGAAGCTTAATTGGAGCGAGGTAAAATACTGCTCCAAACGCTGTCGAGGCAAAAAAAAAGTNAGCCCANAACAATTTGCCTAAACCACCTACNGCNCGGCCCTTAACCCNTATCTCGCCANGTGTGCCTNTACACGGACCATTTCCCTTCCGANGTTTTAATAAGCACATCAAAGTATGCGTTATGGTTTCTCGACGCCTGAAGAGCGCCAAGCTGATTAATCGCCTCCCAACCTTCTTTTAATCTAACATGAACGACGTATTCGTACTCCGCGATCGCTACATTGCCAAAGATTTCGACGCTAGGCTTAACCTTTACATCAATCTCGTAATCAGCCGATGCGAACACGGGCTTTAAAAATTCCTTATATTTTTCCTTCCCTTCGAATGGCTGACTAGCCGGCGGCATCAGTTTGACATCCTCATGTAAAACCGAGGCATAAGATTCGATGTCTCCCTTTTCAACAGCAACAACCCATGTTCTATAAAGATTCGTGATCTCCTGAATTTCGTCTCCAATTGTCGGTGCCGAAAAGAGGAACAAACCAATCATAAAAGTAATAGCTCTCATTTATTTAATCCTCCNATATGAAAAATTCAATTTCCCCTTTTTCTTTTTTGATGAGTGTCCGCACTTTTCGAGAATATCGTTGCCATCCAAGCCTGTTTTACAGTTCCCGCGAAAGGTCTGGTTTCGTCACTTTAGAGCCTTAGTAGATATATTGCATGAAAGAAAAAAATCACAATATCACCAGATACTTGATCGCAGGTTTTCCGGCAAATAGAGCTCGTGGTCTGNGCCAACATCAAAAGCTTCATACCAACCAGACATATTTCGAACTACTCCGTTCACTCGATACTTTTGCGGAGAATGGGGATCAGATTTTAACTGTTTCAATAAAAATTCGTCCCTGCTCGAACCTCTCCATACCTGAGCCCAAGAAAGAAAGAATCTCTGATCGCCTGATAAACCGTCTAAGACCACGTCCTCTTTCCCACGCATACTTATTTTGTAAGCTTCGTAAGCGATCTCCAAACCACCAAGATCGCCTATGTTTTCTCCTAGAGTAAATGTCCCGTCGATATAATGTCCAGGAATCACTTCAAACGAGTCATATTGTTCAACTAGCAATTTTGTTTTTTTCTCGAAGTTCTCTCGATCTAACGACGTCCACCAATTTCGCTTAGTTCCAGTCCAATCGTACTTAGAACCCTGATCATCGAACCCGTGTCCCATCTCATGACCAATTACACCACCAATAGCNCCATAATTTACGGCATCNTCGGCTAGGGGATCAAAAAATGGAGCCTCCAATATACCAGCGGGGAAAACGATTTGATTAAAACTAGCCATATAATAGGCATTTACGTTGTGTGCGCTCATNAACCATTCTGTTNTGTCAGTGTTNNGATNNAGTTTGCTAATTTCNNTTTTTTCAAAAAAATTNTGAATGCGTCTGGNATTNAGGAATAAATCGTCTTTNTCTATTTCGATTGAANTCAAATCCTCCCACTTTTCTGGAAATCCGATTTTTGGTTCAAATGCAGCTAATTTTCTGTACGCTTCGGACTTTGTTTCTTCCGTCATCCATTCAATCGCTTCAATACGATTGCGGAAAGCTTGTCGCAGGTTATTAACCAGTTCATTCATTTTTGCTTTTGAACTGGGCGGGAAATGTCGTTCCACGTAAAGCTTTCCTAACAAACTACCGAGGCCATATCTGGCACCCACTCTTTGTATTCCTCTCTTCCATCGAGGTAATTGTTCTTTCTGCCCAGTCAGCACTCTTCGAAACTCAAAATTCATCGCATCCAATTTCTCAGATAGCAAGCTCGAATTTTTCCTTACTAGGTGAAAAANTAGATAATTCTGCCAAGTCTCTAAAGATTGATTTCTAGTCAGCGCGATCAGAGGATCTAAAGTATCCGGCTGGTTTACATTCAGCGCTTTAATAGAGATAACACCCGCACTCAAAAAAAATTTATCCCAAGCAAAACTAGAATGAGCACTCTTTAGGTCAGCATAGCTTGTAGGATTTAAAGTCTTGTCTCTGTCACGACGATCTGCCCTTAGCCACTGAACTTCGGCAATTTGCCGCTCGAGGTCTAATACTTTCTNCGCGTTTTTATCCGGAGAATCGATACCCACCATCTCAATAACACTGGCAATATATCTCTTATAATGAAGCCTAATATTCTTAAAACGTTNTGTATCTTCTAGATAGTAGTCCCTATCGGGAAGGCCCAAACCGGAGAGACCCAGCTGAATCTCGTATTCGTCAGGATTGAGCGGATTAACAGAGACTCGAGCGTAAAACGGGCTTGCTCCCGCAACAAAGTATTGTCTACCAAATTCACTAGCTAAATCCCCCCGACTGGTAATCGATTGAATTCGTTTGATATCCTTTTTCAACGGATCTAGCCCAAGCTGATTAAGCAGATCGGTATTCATCCAGCTTTCATAATAATCTGTAATTTTTTGCTGCGAGGTGTTCCGCGTTGGTCTTCGGTCGTCCTTATTTTCTAATATTTCTAACAAACGTTTTTCTACTCTCTCTCTGAGTTCGAGCCAAACACCGTGTCTGGATCGATCGGAAGGGATTTCATTATCCTGCAACCATTTCCCATTCGCATACTCGAAAAAATCATCTCCTGGATCAACTTCGTTATTGCGGGTCGAGAGATCAATCCCCCAATCTCCATAATAAGGTTTAAAAGAATTTTCGGGCGAGCTCAGATGTGAACGAGAATCACAACCGCATAAACTTAATAAAAAACCAAAACAAATAATTGTGCGCATTTCTTTATCTTATTTTTTTATAGTAAAAATAACGTTAGAGACACAAAATCATCCTTATATTTTTTGAAAGATAGAAGTTTGAAAAACGAGAACACTAAAAGAGCCGTGCCTGAGTTCATGCGTCTATTCCTATTGCACAAGAAATATTTTGTAAGCCGTCTCTCTCTAACAATTCGACTAAATCATGCTTTATTTTATTTATTATACCAGGACCTTTATAAACTAGCGCAGTATAGAGCTGCACCAAAGACGCACCTGAACGGATTTTTTTAAGGACATCCTCCGCAGAACCAACTCCCCCTACGCCGATCAAAGTCGTCTGACCTTTTGTAAGCTGATAGAGCTGAGAAAGAACGCGCGTAGATTGTTCGAAAAGAGGATCTCCTGACAATCCTCCCTCTTCGTTCTTGTGCTGATCCTGAGAGGCTATCGGTCGCTCTGTTGTTGTATTCGATACTATTATTCCGTTAATCGACATTTTTCTCGCGACCTCCGCGATTTCCTCTAACTCCTCTATTTCCAGATCAGGAGCGATTTTGACAATGACCGGAACCTCTCTGATCATTGATGCTCTGACCTGTTCAATAATCGCAGTCAGTGCCTCACCAGATTGGAGGCCCCTTAAACCGGGAGTATTTGGAGAAGAGACATTTACTGCCAAGTAGTCCGAATAGGGAGATAAGGCCTTGGCTCCAGCACCGTAATCAAGGATTCTATCAAGCGATTCTTTATTAGCACCGATGTTTATTCCAAGGACGCCAAGTTTTCGTGTTGCCTCAGACTTTTGTTCCAATCGGTCTACCAAAAGCCTTTGCCCATTGTTGTTAAAACCCAAGCGATTAATCAGCGCCTGTTCTTTAATCAATCTAAATATACGCGGCTTTGGATTTCCAATCTGAGGCCTAGGCGTGACCGTACCAATCTCAGTAAAACCAAAGCCGAGTTTCAACAAGGCATCAGGAACGTCTCCATTTTTATCAAAACCTGCTGCCATACCGAGAGGGTTCGAAAAATTAAGGCCGAGGGCCTCAACCGCCAAACGAGGGTCATCTTGATTAGCAGATGAAAGCATGCTCGATCCCCAGCGAAGTCCTTTCAATGTGAGGCTATGAGCCAACTCTGGTTCGAGAGAAAAAAGAATTGGTCTTATTAAATCGTAAACCGTCATTTTAATTAGGGCCTTCTGCCGCTCTTGCAAGAAGATAGCATTCTAACAGTATAGCTAAGAGTCCCCAATTCGAAATTCTTTATAGGTATAATTGTTCTTGGATTTAGTAAGTAGTTAAATAAATACTTAACGTAAAAAGAAGATCATGAACATCGAAAATTCATTACGACTCGCAATCGATATCGGGGGAACATTTACGGATTTAGTTCTGGAGACCCCAGAAAAAGAGTATATCTCGCACAAGCTGCTGACAAATCACGATAACCCTGAACTGGGTATACTGGCCGGAATTGATAATGTTCTTCAAAAAGCTAAACGAAGCCACAGCGAAATCAGTTTGATTGTCCACGGCACGACCCTCGCGACAAACGCTCTAATCCAGCGCAGAGGGGCAAAGGTTGCGTTTCTCACAACGGCAGGCCATAAAGATACCTTAGCGATAGCGCGAGAGGAAAGATTTGAGCAATACGACATCAATATAGACAGAGCTCAACCGCTCGTACCTCGAAATTTGAGAATACCTATTACTGAGCGACTAACTCGCGATGGAGAAGTTTTTGTAGGCTTAAATAAGTCAAATATTTTAAAGGCTTTAAAAACTATAGAAAAAGAGGCGGTAGAGAGCATAGCTGTTGGCTACCTTCACTCGTACAGCAACCCAGTGCATGAGCTGGAGACACGAAAAATCCTAAAGCAACATCGACCAGATTTAGATATATCGATTAGTTCGGAAGTCGCTCCAGAGATTCGCGAATACGAGAGATTTTCAACCACTGTCTGTAACGCCTATGTGCAACCGATGATGGCAAGCTATCTGGGAAAGATTAAAGCAGGTCTCGAAGGAAAAGATATAAAATCACCCTTTCTTCTCATCACGTCTGGGGGCGGACTGACCACCCTCGAAACAGCTAGCAAATTCCCAATTCGACTCGTAGAATCAGGACCCGCCGGAGGAGCAATACTCGCGTCTAAAATATCGAACCAACTGAGAAGCGATGCTTCTTTGTCATTTGACATGGGCGGCACTACAGCTAAGTTGTGCTTGATTGATTCAGGAGAACCGAGGATTTCGAGACAATTTGAGGTCGATAGAAGCTATCGGTTTAAAAAAGGGAGTGGCTTACCTCTCAAGATACCAGTAATTGAAATGCTAGAGATCGGCGCTGGGGGCGGCTCTATCGCGACAGTTGATAAAATCAACCGCATAAAAGTAGGTCCAGATAGTGCAGGGTCCAGCCCTGGGCCAGCCTGCTACAATTTGGGGGGAAATCAACCCACGGTAACCGACGCAGATCTTATACNAGGAAAAATGGTTAGTGAAAATTTTCCTTTTGATTTAAAAGCAGAACACGCGGAAAAAGCAATTGAAAAAAAGATATCGCAGAAATTGGGCATATCAGATACTAAGAGCGCTCTGAGTATTACAGAGGTAGTTGACGAAAATATGGCCAGGGCAGCTAGAGCCCACGCCGCAGAGTATGGTCTTGACTTGGGTGAGAGAGATTTGATTGCTTTTGGTGGAGCAGCTCCGATTCATGCAGCTCGCGTNGGCGATAAGTTNCGGGCAAGGCGCATCTTAATTCCAAAAAATGCAGCCGTGGGTTCAGCACTTGGATTTTTACTGGCGGCCGCTTCTTATGAAGTCGTTCGCAGTAGAAATATGAAACTCCTTGAACTCGATTTTGACGNAGTAAATAAGTTATATGCCGAGATGCGAGAGGAAGCACTTGCAATCGTGAGTCAAGCAGCTCCCAAGGCGATGCTCCAAGAAGTCAGGCAGATCAGCATGCGATATTCAGGGCAAGGCCACGAACTCAATGTCAAAATTCCCAACAAGACTTTCTCTGAAAATCATACCCAAATACTAAGAGACCTCTTTGAAGCAGAATATACACGAGTTTACGGACACAAATTGCCTAAAGCTAGGATAGAGATTCTTTCTTGGATGCTCACTCTTTTCGAGGACAATAACGCTCGCTTACCGAGCTCAAACCGAGAAAACAATGATTTGCAATCAGATCCCATATCGCACCTGAGGTTTTTTGAGCCAAATAAACAAGAATTTGTCAAAGCACCCGTATATCCAAGGTCAAAAATAGAAAATGGATTTTCTACTCGNGNACCGGCTTTGATTGCCGAAGAGCAAACAACAACTGTTGTGCCTACAGGATTTAAATGCTATTCGGATTCTCTTGGAAATATCGTTTTGGAAAAAGCTGATGCCTAATCGCAATTTCTCGTTGGCAGATCAAATAATCTGGGACAGACTGATTGCGATCGTTGAGGATCAGGCACAAACATTGGTAAGAACAGCATTCTCGACCACGGTTAGGGAGGCAGGAGACCTATCAGCGGGCCTGTTTGANAACCANGGACGCATGCTGGCCCAAGCAATAACTGGGACACCNGGACACGTAAACGCGATGGCGGAAAGCGTCAAATTCTTCCTAAAAAAATTCGAAATTGTGTCTTTGAAACCGGGAGATGTTTTATTAACAAATGACCCGTGGCTTGGTACCGGCCACCTAAATGATTTTACTGTTGTGACTCCAGTTTTTTATCAAGAATCGGTGATAGGGTTGTTTGCAGCGACGTCCCACATAGCTGATGTAGGCGGACTAGGATTTGGGGCGGATGGAAAACAAGTCTACGAGGAGGGAATCAACTTACCAATCGGATTTCTTTTCAAAGAGGGCATCGTGAACACAACTTTAATGGAAATTCTTAGATCAAATGTTAGAGATCCAGAGGCCGCCGAAGGAGATCTTTATTCCCTCGCGTCCTGTAACAAAGTTGCCGGCGAATCACTCATTGACACAATGAAAGAATTTTCCATCAACAATCTAGACTCGATTGCGGAGAGGATTATTGAGACATCAAGAGACGCTATGCTTGCCGAGATTATCAAGCTTCCTGCAGGGTCCTGGACCAACTCCATGACAATTGACGGATATCAAGAACCGATCGATCTCATTTGCGAAGTTATAATTTCAGGCGAAGGGATAAATATCGATTGGTCGGGAACATCGGAGAAGAGCACTCAAGGAATTAACGTTCCCTTAACCTATGCACAAGCTTATTCCTGTTTTGGCATTCGATGTTTGATTGGAAATGACATACCTAACAATAGTGGTTCACTAAACGTTATTAGCGTAAGTGCACCTCTGGGCTGCATTCTTAACGCGCCGAGACCCTCTGCTGTTTCAGCAAGGCATATGATCGGGCAGATGCTTCCCGATGTTGTCATCGGTGCTCTTGATGAGCCTCTGCAGCGTAACGTCATTGCGGAAGGAGCGGCTTGCCTCTATGGTCCAGTCTTTATCGGAGGAACAGATTTTATTCCAGAGAGTAAGAGTCAGCCTTTTGTAATGAACGCTTTTTATACGGGTGGAACAGGCGCTCGTCCGAAAAAAGACGGTTTATCTTGCACAGCTTTTCCTTCAGGGGTTCGAGGAACGCCCGTAGAGATTGCGGAGACCAGTTCTCCGATGATTATTTTAAAAAAGGAATATAGAGAAGGATCTGGAGGAGAGGGCGAGTTTAGAGGAGGGCTTGGACAAATAATTGAGTTCGCACATATCAAAAACGAACCATTTTATGTCTCAAAGATGTTTGACCGTATAAATAATCCGCCCAGAGGAAGGCACGGGGGTGAAAAAGGGCAAGGCGCTAAGGTATATCTCAAGGGCGAGAGAACTCTCAGTGGTATGGGTAGAGAATTGATACCAAAAGGAAAGATTTTTGTGCTAGAAACAGCGGGTGGGGGTGGCTTAGGTAAAGCAGTAAACCGGGATCCCAACTCGAGGGAGAGCGACAAGAGGGAACGTCTTGTCAAGTCCTTTCCCGTTAACCTATTAGAAAAAGTCTATCGCTTCCTGCGAGAAAGAACCAGGAGCTAAGAGTGCTTACACTTTTACTTTTTTATAGTTACCGGAAGATAAGAGTATCCCTTGACAAATGACGAGTTGACCATCACCTCAGGGCCACTCATCTCAATCTTTTCAAATCGTTTAAGAATCTCTTCCCAAAGCACTCGAAGTTGCATCTCTGCTAAACGGTTTCCCATACAACGATGAATGCCAAAACCAAAAGAGAGGTGCTTACGCGCGTCTCTTCTATCGATTAAAAACTTGTCTGCGTTTGAAATAGCGGTGCTGTCTCTGTTTCCAGACACATACCACATAAGCACCTTATCACCAGCTTTAATTTTCTGACCGCCCAACACTGCGTCCTTAACAGCCGTTCGTCTCATGTACGCCAGAGGCGTTTGATAACGAATTATTTCAGAGACCATGTTCGGAATTAGTCTAGGGTTGTTCCTTAATTTTTTGTATTCCAACGGATTTTCATTTAGGAACTTAACTCCTCCCGAGATAGAGTTCCGAGTTGTGTCATTACCTCCAACGATAAGAAGAATCAGATTTCCTAAATACTCTGCTGGGTCCATGTTCTTTGTTGATTCTCCGTGAGCCAACATGGAAACTAGATCGTTCCTAGGCGGCGCGTTGACTCGTTCATTCCAAAGCCCCATGAAATACTCTAGGCACTCAAGTAGCTCCGCCCGCCTCTGCTCCTCACTTTCAATGATTCCAGAATCCTCATTTGCTGTTGCTACGTCGGACCAACGAGTGAGCTTTCGTCTATCCTCGAAAGGAAAGTCAAAGAGGGTCGCAAGCATTTGGGTGGTAAGNTCGATGCTTACCTTATCGGCCCAATTAAAATTCGTGCCTATCGGCAAGGAATCTAGGATATCACCGGCTCGCTTTCTTATTGTGCCCTCCATCTTCGCCAGATTCCTGGGACCCACGACAGGGCTCACTTCCTTTCGTTGCTTATCGTGCTTTGGCGGGTCCATTGCTATGAACATAGGCAGAGGAAACTCCTCTTCCGGATCTGTCGCAACAATTGAACCCTCTGACGAGTAAGTGACAGGATCGGTGTCGACTGCCATAATGTCCTCGTAACGGGTTACGTTCCAGAACGAGCCAACCACCGGGTGATCTTTCTGTAAATGCACGGGAGACTCATTTCGCAGCCTTTCAAATATCTTTACGTGGAAATCGTTATGGAAGATATGTGGATCGACGAGGTCTATTGCTGATAAGGGCATCTCGCTTGGATCCAAGTTCTTCCATTCAAATTCAGATGCTTCACTCACTCTCTTTCTCCAGTTTCTATTACTTTATAGAGCGCCCGTTTATGCTATCAAACCTGTATAGTATAGACTAATTATATTGATATTGAGCCTTTTTCAGACGTTTTGCTTCACTGATAACATACTGCTGTACTGCATAACTATCTTTTTTGGTGAGCGATCCAGAGAAACTCACCATTCCTCTATCCTTTAAAATTCCGCCTAATACGATGTCTTCAAAGATGAGGTGCTTACCAGGGACCAGATATCTCAGGTCAGGAATAACTCCACCGGAGCGGACTCCAGGACCGTGACATACGCCGCAGTACTTGTGATACATAAATTTTCCATGCGCTACCTCCTGTTCACCTGCCGTCAATTCAGGCAAATCGGGAACTATCGGATCCTGATCCATGACTGGGGGTAGTTCAACATCGCCACCTATTTTGTAAGTGAGAATCCGACCTCGAGGCTTCAATTTGTAATCCTCAGCAGCCCCGGCGGTAAGAGCAAACGCCCCTCCCCAACCAGCGACTATCGTGATGTATTGTTGCCCATTTACCTCGTAGGTGACAGGTGGGGCTATCGCACCCGTTTGGGTCTCCGCTGACCATAGCTCCTCGCCCGTATCAGCCCTATACGCAACAAAATATCCGGCTGAGTTACCCTGAAAGATCAAATTCCCAGCTGTAGACAACATTCCTCCGTTCCATGTGCCCGCATGCTGAATTCTCCAAATCTCTCTTTGCTCAACAGGGTCCCAGGCAGATATAAAGCCCCTTAATAGACCATCTACTTTAGAATCAACGCTTTTCTCTCCAGTAGGCATCCCAAGCCGCCAGTCGTTTGCTAAGTTCCAACGGCCCTCTTCATAAACAAAACCAGGCTCGTTGCCATAACCAAAAGGCATATCCAAGGCAGGAATGTATACATATCCGGTGTCTGGACTGAAAGACATCGGGTGCCAGTTGTGTCCACCTAAAGGACCAGGCTTATGATAGGCGGCCTCAATTTCTCCAGCCGACATGCCTTTAAGTACATCAATTTGCTCCTTCAAAGGCAGGTCAACCAGGGGATTAGAAACCTGATATCTTGCGTTTTCAGTCTCGACAGGTCGTCCAGTCTCAGGATCCACATGGGTTGCCCAAGTAACGGGCACGTATTTCTCCGCGGAGATAAACTCTCCAGTCTTTCTGTCAAGAACATAAAAGAAACCGTTTTTTGGAGCCTGCAAGATTGTTTTTCGAATCTCTCCACCAATATTTAAATCCGCCAAGATCATGTGCTGAGTTGCGGTATAATCCCATGTGTCCCCGGGTGTTGTTTGATAATGCCAGACGTAATCTCCTGAATCCGGTTTCAGAGCGACAATCGAAGATAAAAATAGATTGTCTCCGCCCCCTGGACTCCTTACCGTTTGGTTCCAAGGAGATCCATTGCCGACTCCTATATAAAGGAGGTCAAGCTCCGGATCATAAGCCATTGAATCCCAAACGGTGCCTCCGCCACCCATTTTCCACCATTTCCCAGTCCAAGTCTTAGCTGCCCTAGCCATGGTTTCGGACTCGAAGGGTTCGGAGGGATCACCTGGAACCGTGTAAAATCTCCAGACCTGTTCACCGGTTTCC
Source organism: Gammaproteobacteria bacterium (assembly GCA_002711495.1). Classification (GTDB taxonomy): domain Bacteria; phylum Pseudomonadota; class Gammaproteobacteria; order Pseudomonadales; family Azotimanducaceae; genus UBA9659. The sequence goes on along the minus strand of PARM01000027.1, from coordinate 13,112 downwards.
TGGTCATAAGCAGTGACATAACCTCTGACGCCATACTCAGCGCCTCCGTTTCCGATAATTACCTTGTCTTTGATTACTCTCGGGGCCCCCGTTATTGTGTAGGGCTTAGACCGGTCGATGGTATTAACGCTCCAAGACTGGTCCCCATTCTCAGCGTCAAGTGCTATCAACCGCCCATCAATCGTTCCCACATAGACCCTCCCCTTCCAAACAGCTACACCTCGATTAACAACGTCACAACAAGCGTTTGCTCCCCAACTCTTGGGAACTTCAGGATCATATTTCCAAATCAATTCTCCGGTTACCGCATCGTTCGCATACACCACACTCCACGAGCCCGTGGAATACATGATCCCATCAACCACTATAGGCGAAGCTTCGAGCCCTCTGTCAGTTCCAGTGTCAAAATACCAAGCCAGACCTAATTGAGCTGCGTTATCCGCGGTTACTTGGGAAAGTGGACTATATCGCTGCTCGTCATAAGTTCTAGCATGAGAGAGCCAGTTGCCAGGTTCTAGGTCCGCATCGATAATCCTTTCCCCATCTATTGCGCCAGCCCGGATGGATTCAAGTCTCGTAAGATCCGGTCCAACGCTCTCGGTTGAAGAATTTTCTGTGAGCAAACGGCTTTCAAAAGGATAACTAAATATCAAGGCAAGGCCGAGACCGAGCGAAACTATAGCGAATAAAAATCTTCCCATGTCGAAATCACCCCAAACTTTCCTCCACTGAATCCTACTCTAGCAGCAACTTTCAAACAATGGGAACAATCGAACAGGTCTTAGTGTTAATATCGAAGGTAATTTGAACTTCTTCCGTCTCGAGTTGCCTTTTGATATCTGATTTTTTCTGATCAAGCGAGAATTCTATTGCACCGTATTCGGTCCCCTCTCTCAAGACGAATTCCTCTATTATACCGTCCAAAGCTGGCGCGGAGAGCTTATTCCAAGGGATGATCATGCTCGATCCCTATTTCAATGCGGTACGGCACGTTAGGTATTATCAACCTCAACTATCGGAATTTTTAAATGGGTCTTTGCTAAACCCTTAAAGTTGAATTTTGACTCATCTAAGAGATGCGATGGGACTAGCGATTGGGTTGCTCTAAAAATAGTCTCTATACGGCCCGGGTACTCATTATCCCAAGATTGAAGCATCTTCTTTATAGTTGCGCGTTGCAAACCATCTTGAGACCCACAGAGGTCGCAAGGGATTATGGGAAATTCACATATTTCCGCATAACGTAAAATATCTTTCTCTCTACAATAAGCTAACGGCCTAATGACAACATTTTCGGAGTCATCGCTCAAGAGCTTTGGCGGCATTGCCTTAAGCTTCCCTCCGTAGAACATGTTTAGAAACAATGTTTCAATNATGTCGTCACGATGATGCCCCANGGCAATCTTTGAATAATTNTTCTCTTTTGCGTACCGNTAAATAATCCCTCGTCTGAATCGAGAACACCAACCGCAGTAGGTCTTGCCACTGGGAACCATGTCAACAACAAGCGAGTATGTGTCTTCCTCGAGCACAACGAAATCAACATCTCGCCGTTTTAAATATTCNGGCAAAACGTGCTCNGGAAATCCGGGCTGTTTTTGATCAAGGTTAAAAGCTAGTATTTCAAAATTAATCGGTGCGTGATCCCGTAGGCTAAGAAGGATATCCAGCATGGTAAAAGAATCTTTCCCACCAGATAGGCAGACTAGCACCCTGTCGCCATCTTCAATCATATCAAAATCTGAGATTGCTTTAGCGACNGAACGCCTGAGTTTTTTGTTTAGCTTATTTTTTTCTAAGCGAATATTAACCATGCCTGTGTGTTCGGGGAGCCCTTTAGCTTTTTATTTTTTGGATTTTTTCAAAACGCTTTTATTAATCGTACTTTTTATATTCCCGTCCTTATCTTTCAGCGGGGTAGTTCTGCTTTATCACCATGTCGCTGAAGATACTCCAGCGTTAACAAGCATAACAATAGCTCAGTTTGAGCGCCATCTAGAGACAATTGAAAAGAACGGTTACGAAGTCGTTCCTCTCGAAATACTGACGCAAACATCTTTAAAATCTTTCAGTTTAGATAAAAAGGTCTCTATTACCTTTGACGACGGCTACAAGAACATACTAACCAACGCCCTTCCCCTTTTAAAGAAAAGAGATTGGCCATTTACCATTTTTGTATCGACAAAGTTTGTAGGGGTAAGCAAAAGCTATCTGAACTGGGAAGATCTCAATTATCTAAAGCAGAATGGAGCAACGATCGGCAATCACACTCATTCGCACGCTCATCTGGTCCGGCGCGGAGCCAACGAAACTGATGAAGAATGGCTAGCCCGCGTTGAATCAGAAATAATTACGGCGAGAGAAATACTTAATGCAAAGGGGCACAAATCCCAAATTTTCGCCTACCCCTACGGAGAATATAACGAGAAGGTACGGGATATAGTTCGAAAATTAGGGATGACGGGCTTTGGTCAACAAAGCGGAGCCATAGGCCCATCATCAGATCCCTTAATCCTCCCGCGGTTCCCGCTTTCCGGCGTTTATACTGGGATCGACGCTCTGACCGATAAACTAGGCAGTTTAGCAATGCCTATCGAAACAAGGTACCAGCCACCTCTAGTCGGAGACAATGTAAGACCTTCCCTGAAACTCAAATTCACTGATCCTATGTTAGGGTTAGAGCGGGTAAACTGCTTCGGCCCGGGTGGTTTAATGGAGGTTGGTCGAATTTCTGACACCGAGATTTCTATAAAGCCAAAGCGAGAGTTGCCCGTCGGTAGATCTCGTTACAACTGCACCCTCCGTCATAAAGATCGTTATTTCTGGTACTCTCAACTTTGGATGAAAAAAAATAGCGACGGCAGTTGGTATAAGGAATAATGTCAATTTTTCAAAGCAACCTAATGCTCCCGAAGCACTTGGGAAGGAGGAAGAAAGATAATCTGTCGGACAAAGATCATACCCAAAAAAGAAACTAATAAAGAGCTTAGTACAGGAACCACTGCCAATAATTCGTAACTTGGTTGATGATTGATCTCAAAAATTCTTACATCTAAGATCAGGACTATTATCTCCGCGCCCATGCAGGCAGTAACCCCCGATAAAAACCCGATCACTAAAAATTCAATGAAAAGGCTACCTAAAATTTGTCGTCGATTTGCGCCGAAGGCTCTTATTACGGAGTGCTGCCTAAGCCTCTCATCCATTGACGCGTAAAGGCTCGAAACTAAAACGGCCGCCGCAGCTAGGAGCATTAAAACTAATAAACTTTGGACAGCAAAAACGATGTATCTGATTATGAGTTTAATCGTCTCTATTATTTTATCCAATTCCAGAATTGTGAGCGAGGGAAAATCCTTAAGCAAAGAATTTAGCAATAACTTCTGTTCTTGTTTGAGAAAAAAACTCGTCATATAGGTAGAGGAAAATTCGTTCAGAGAGCCGGGAGAGAAAATAAGAAAAAAATTCGGTTGGAAGTTATCCCAATCAACGGATCTAATGCTTGAGATTTGCGCATTTACCGAGCTACCCTGAATTAGCACGGTTACCCTGTCCTTAACCTTCAAATTGTTTCGGTCGGCAAACTCTTCCTCTACCGACAAGAGCGGAGGCCCATTATAATCGTCTGGCCACCATTCCCCATTGACAACCAAGTTTCCAGCAGGAAGCATGCTTGTCCAGGTTAGATTCCTTGCCTCACGCATCTGAGCGCCTCTTGACGTGATGGACTGACTTGGGTTTTCGTCAGTGATCAAGGACTGATCATTCAAGTGCGTAATTAGGCCCCGGATCATCGGAAAAAACTCTCTTGGTTTTACCGAGAGATTGGCTAACTTTCTTTGAACTTGATCGATCTCTTCGTTAGATATATTAATCACAAAATGATTAGGGGCATCATCCGGGATATTCCTCTGCCAATCTTCGATTAAAGTTGTCCTGAGGATAAATAGAACCAAAAACATCATAATCGCAAGACCAAAAACAAGGACTTGCGCACTGCTTTGAACTACCCTCTTTTTAAGTCCAGTAAAAGCAAGCCGCCAGACGCTTCCTGCTCGAGCACCCAACGTGCTCATACCTCTGATAAATAGCAAAACGATTAGAAAGAAAACAATCGAAGTGATCAACACCCCAGAAAAAAGGGCAAGCGTTAATGGTAAATCAGAAGAAAATAAGACCAGCAAGATAAAGATACCGGTCGCTCCAAGGATATAGGTTCGGTGATCATTCCGATACAGCTCATTGCTTTTCCGCAATACGCGCATTGGGTGGGCATCAGTTAAAGCTAGGATCGGAAATAACGCAAAACTAAAAAGACAAAAAAAACTCATAAAGAATCCAACAAAAATCGGCTCGGGTCCAGGTCGAGGCAAAGTAAAATTGAATAATGGGCTCAACGAGCTGAAAATCATCTCTTGCACTCCATAACCGAGACCGCAGCCTAGAAGACCAACTAAAACTGAAAACAAAGAAAACTGGATGAGAAAAATTTTTTTGACAAACGCTGGCGATGCTCCAAGTGTCTTCAAAATTGCAATATGGTCTAGATGCCTGTCTACATATCTCTTTGCAGAAAAAGAGGTAGCAATCCCACACAAAATAACGGTTAACAAGCTTCCTAACAAAAGAATTCTTTCGCCCCTGCTAATGGCTGCGCCTAAGCTTTCAGTGACAGTTTTTGGGGTTAGAACTCGCATAGACTCGGGAAGATCGCGGTTGAGCTCTCTTCGAATTTTTTTAATCATCTTGGGATCTCCGGCGACAAGATACCTGAAGTTTACTCTGCTGCCCGGCTGAAGAACCCCTGTTCGGTCAAGATCAGCCACGTTTATTAAAACTCCAGGGGCGGCGTTCGCGAAGCCGCCAAAACTATCTGGCTGACGAACCAAAACCTTTGATACGGTAAGCGCTGCCGACCCGATCTCGACCGGACGACCAATACTTATATCAAGCGAGGCAAACAAGCGGCTTTCTAGCCAGATTTCGCCAGGCCGGGGCACTGATACGGCTTTCTCAGCTTCTCCAAAAGGCTCATTTCCCGCTAGGAGAACCCCCCTCAAAGGATAAGCACCGTCCACTGCCTTAACCGACACCAATCGCGCCTCCTCCTCGAAAAACATCATTGTTAGGAAACTAGCTGTTCTTGAAGTCAAAAGACCAGGCAAAGATGCTACTTGAGGGAATCTTTCCTTATCATTTATCGGTTCNTCAGAAGAAACAGCAAGNTCAGCCGCTAGAAGAGACGAGGATTCAATCAACAAAGCCTGCTGAAGACGGTCTGAAAAAAGNGTAATTGTTGAGACGGCTGCCACGGATATTACTAGCGACACTAAGAGCAAATTGAGCTCGCCACTAGCGAAATCTTTTCGAGCGAAACTAAGAACCCCTTTTAGATTAAACAAAAAATACCCGCTATCTCTATTGTGAAAATTTCATTAAAGCGCTATCCCAGATTCAAGTCGCAAGCTTCGGTCACAATGCCTAGAAAGGAATTGATCATGAGTAACAAGCACAAGAGTGGTACCTTGCTCTCTATTCAACTCGAACATAAGGTCAATCACCTTTCCACCTGTCGCCGAATCCAGATTTCCTGTTGGCTCGTCGGCAAAAAGAATATCTGCCGAGGAAGCGAAAGCCCTTGCAATCGCAACCCTCTGTTGCTCTCCCCCAGAAAGCTGATTCGGTTGGTGATTCACTCTGTTCGACAACTCAACGCGATCTAAAAGTTTCAATGCCCTGTCCTCTGCATCCTTATCACCTCTGAGTTCAGAAGGAAGCATTACATTTTCTAATGCGGTCAAGTTTGCCAGAAGCTGGAATCCTTGGAAAACAAAGCCTACTTGATTGAGGCGCAAATTGGCTCTTTGCTCTTCGTTCAGATGGGTTATTTCAGACCCGTTAATCCAAATTTCTCCTTTGGTTGGAAGATCTAGTCCCGCTAACAGGCTCAGGAGTGTGGTTTTTCCAGATCCAGAGGTGCCCACTATGGCGAACGATTCAGATTGGTTGATATCTAAATTAATTCCTTTCAAGATAGTGAGTTCGTCTTCATTTAATTTAACCGTTTTCTCAAGGCCCTTTGCTTCAATGATTTTACGTATCATTTCTTTTCTCTTAATTTTTAACGTTTCCTGCCATGCCTCGTCTCAAAACAACACGATAGTAGTTTATGGCGACAGTATAAGCGCGGCGTATGGCATCGATTCTTCGAAAGGATGGGTCGATATTCTCCGCAAGCGGTTAGCAGATGATACGGAAGATGTAACAATAATCAATGCGAGCGTATCGGGAGAAACATCAAAGGGCGGTGTAACGAGAATCGACAATATACTCAGTAAGCACAAGCCGAGCACTCTAATTTTAGAACTGGGAGGAAATGATGGGCTGCGTGGATACCCTATCTCAGAAATTACATCAAATTTAGAAACAATCATCTCAACCTGTCTAGCCCAAAACGTTCAGGTAGTGCTTATGGGAATGATTATCCCCCCAAACTATGGAGTTCGTTATAGCTCTGCGTTCAGCGCTATCTTCTCGAAGCTAGCATCTAAACATAAATTACGATTTATACCGATTCAATTAAAGGGGACCTTAACGGACAAAACATTATTGCAAGCCGATGGGATCCACCCAAACGAAAAAGGACAAATCGTGATCTTTGAAAAGGTTTATGCCGTCCTCACTGACCTGATCTAAAAGTCTTTCTCTAGATTACGCGCTCTGACTTTCCAGTCAGGCATGACAGACTTTAAAAGCGAGTAAAACTCAAAGTCGTGAGACCAGCACCTTAAATGACAAAGCTCGTGAGCAATAACATAATCTATGTTCTTGAACCCTGCTTTCATTAACATAACGTTCAGTGTAATCACTCCCGAACTAGAACAATTCCCATACGAACTTTTCATCTTCCTGTACTTCACAGATCGAGGGACGATTGAATCTCCGAAATACTGGTTTATCCGTTTAATCCTTTCCGGAATACATGATTCCATTTCACTTCGATACCAATCTACAACCAACCGTTGAATCTTGGCCGAGCACTCTTTACTGGGACGTTTCAGAAAAAGAATGTCATCAGAGATTCCGATAAGTTTTCTTGAATCTACTAACCTCAATTTATACAGCTTCCCCAAAAAACCCACCCTTCCGCAATCAACATATTTATTCTGCCTAGTTGATTGAGAAAATTTTTGTCGAAGCCGCTCGCCTAACCAACCTTGATTTTTCTCTAGAAACCTATGAGCCTCTTTGAGTGAACAGCTATTTGGAATTTTTAGCTCTGGCCCGCCTTGTGAATCTAAGGTGAGCACCATAGATTTTCTCTCAGACCGAAAAACCTCGACTGAGACTAAGCATTTGCCAAGATTTAAACAGATCACAAACTGCGTCGATGTAGTATCTTGTAAAATCACATGGGGTCTCTCTGTAGAAGCGCTCTCACTCCCACCATTAAATTAGGTGCTCTCGGACGCTTTCCCACCGAGACAAGCAGGAGAGTCAGGGATCCTTTGATTCTTTAATAACCACTCTTCTGGAGTATAGGTGTGTATCGCTAAAGCATGGACTGGCCCACTGAGTTCCTCGGTCAAAACTTTGTTCACAGCCCGATGCCTCTCAATTAAGCGACGACCTTGAAATTGAGAAGATATCAAGGTGACTTTAAAATGTGTCTCAGAATTTTCCGGTACATTGTGAAAGCGACTCTCATTGACTACCTCTACATAGTCCAAATCAAGATCACTAACAAGTTTGTTTTCTATGTCTTCTCTTACTGTCATTCCTTAACCTTTTTCTGTCAAGGTAAAAACTCCATCCCAATCGAGGGGAGGCGGTCGCTCAAGGTAAAGAACACAGCGTTCGGAGTAAACTCGGCTGGGTCCATCAGCAGCGTTGATGGTTAGACACTTGTCGAAGAGATCTTTTGCCGTGACGAAATCTTTGTTTTTGTATTTTGCTAACGCCTCCTTAAATTGCACAACGAGTTCACTTAGAATAGGGGGAGTCTCGTTTTTCTTGTCAAGCAACTCATAAACCGTCACCGCCTCTTTTTTTCCAACCACTCTTATCGTGTCAAGCTCTCTTACATCAACATGGTCTTTACACGCTTGGTATGTTCTGTCAGAAATCATCATATGAGAGCCATACGCTTTATTTGCACCCTCTAGTCTTGCTGCAAGATTTACAGCATCGCCCATAATGGTGTAATTCATTCTTTGAGCAGAACCCATATTCCCAACTACCATTGGCCCAGAATTAAGGCCCATTCTCACTTTTAAATCGGGAATTCCTGCCGCAGCCCAAGTATCTTTTAGCTCAATAATTCTCTTGCTCATCTCGATGCTAGCATGACATGCAAGACGCTCATGATTCTTTTGTTCAATGGGAGCTCCCCAAAATGAAATGATTGCATCACCCTCGTATTTATCCACCGTTCCGTCATAGCTAACTATTATGTTACACATCTCAGTGAGATATTCATTTAGCGCTTGCACCAATTGAGATGGGGTCAGCTTCTCAGATATCGAAGAAAAGCCTGCGATATCNGANAANTAGGCGGTCATCTCTCTCTCCTCTCCNCCTAACCTAACCTTAGTCGGGTCATCCACCAANTCTTCAACNACCTTGGGNGAAAGATACTGGCCGAACATATCNCGAATCATAGTTTTTTGACCCATTTCAGANAGGTANAATTTTGCGTTGATTACAATGATAGCGAAAAGAGACGCAATTAAGGCATAACTCATAGACAAGATTAAACCGAAATAGACATAGAGGATTGTGCANNCAATTANATGAGNAGCAATAATCAAAANATTNACAGCGTTTCGAGAGAAAGGATTCTGCANTAATCGGCTAAGNAAGAAAAAGNTTGCGAGACACATCAAGACTANGACCTCTAAAAAANATGGTGCTGCTTCAAGGGTCCCTGAGTTTAAGATGGTATTAATGGTATTAGCTATTATCTCCACNCCATACACATTCCCAACTGGGGTTTCGAACTCGTCGTGAGCGACTTCGGCGACTTCTCCAATCAGAGCAATTTTATTATCAAAGAGAAAGGCTAAATCCATTAGCTCGTCCTCATCAGAGAAAAGTATGTCTAAAGCCGAAACACCGATGATGTCATGCAAACGGGCTACCTCGCCTCCTTGAACGGGGAGCAGGGGGTACTCAATATAAAGTTCGTTGAATTGATCCAACGAGACCAATGTATCGGATCCTATACGAAGTTGATTATCTTCGAGTATGGGCTCACTTTTTAAATGCATTGAAGACGCTTTTACCGCAAACGGCCAAGCTCCCGATTTTTTCTGGACCTCTTCATGGATTCGGAGCCTAGTAATACTCTCGGATATCACGCTTGCTGGACTGATGTTAGAGTATCCATTCTTTGACACTTTAGCGAATCTCTCAATTGGTTGGTTTAGTCCGAGATATTCTGAACCTGAGAACTCAGCCTGCGAAACCATAACCACGTTATCTGCGTTCCTCAAAGAGCTTTCCAGAACAGGATCCTCTCCGTATGCACTCTTGAAATCTAACAACATATCAACGCCGATAACACTCGAACCCATTTGTTTCAACCGATCAATCATCTTTGCCAGATCTGTTCTCCGCAACGGATACATGTCATATTCTGAGTAAAATTCTTCATCCGTATATACAATGACCACGTCTCTCGCCGGCTCGGTGATTCTCGGGTTCCCAAGGTGAGTTCTCAAAATTTGGCGGTAGGAGAGGGTCTCATCTTCTATTAATGAGAAATTTTCCTTGAATTCCAAAAAAGCAGCCAAAGCAAACAGAAGAATCACTGCAAGCAAATCATAGTTTTTTTTAAAAGTTTCCATTTCGAGATTCCTTTTTTAATCTCGGTAAGGCTGTATCCTAAAGTTTAACTAGGGATCCTCATTTAACGATGCGTTGTAGAGTCTAGCTTCTCTTTCGCGAAGGTTACTCAGCTTAAGATCCTGATAAGCCTGAATTAAGAGGGGTCTTAATCCATTGTCATCGGGATTTTCAGCAAAATATTCCCTAAAGATATCCATCATAGCGACAATTAGACCGTTTTGCTCTAGCACGTTAGCCCTGAGTATCACGTCGTCTCCGACCTTTTCGAATTCACCGAGAATGACTCTCTCTTGATCAGCCGTCAAAACCGAAAAAACACTGTCTTTTTTCGGAATATAAATTATTCCATCATTATCCATAACCTCAACTCTAAATGTATGATCGCCGGGAGTCGTCTGAGAGACATCGTAACGAATCATTTCAGAGGTCGATTGAGCGGAAACATCAATCGGGGATCCATTATCAATGACAAGCCTATAAGAATACTCGGGACAAGCATTTCTCCAAACAAGGTCTGGGTAGGCGTTGGAAATTGAAATCTTTCGGATTGTTCGCACTTTACTATCGCAACTGTCTGTTTCGCCAATGCCAGCACTTCTCCTCACCGTTGTATATCGTTGAGCTTTTGCGAATTTATTATTTAAGCTTTGATACAAACTTGCATCGCCGGAAATCGATTCAGATAAGTCACCAGAAATGACATTAATCTCTGAATTGAAAATTTGAATCTCTGACTCGCTTCTAAGTTGTCGCGAATCCCCGTTTACTTGACTTACCAGTCGGACACTCCCATCTGCACCTGTTCTCACGCCGTATCCTTCAAACAGATATTTTGTTCTTTTCACTATTTTCCAATCTGAGGATCCTCTCCTATATTCAACATTTCCTTGAGGTTCTACCAGTTTTGCCACCGGGGGAACACTTGCTTTTGTTGCATTGCCTAGAAANAGTAATGCGATCAAAGATATTAGCGCAGTAATTTTTTGGTTCATTCACGTTCTCCGGTTAACTCATTAACATTTATTAAACTTTCACTTCCAAACCTAGGAACGGGGCGTAACTTAGGGGAAATAGCTAGGTCAGATGATTTTCTATTTTTTGCTAGGCTTAGATTATATGGCTGTTTATGCCAAATGCGCAAAATAAAGGCCCNACAAATATTAACTCAAAAAACCATTTTTTCTAAAGATCACAAGATAATTTCGTTTAGACAAGGAAGGAACTGTGTTTCCTCAGCGATATAAATTTAGTATTCTCTTTTTAAAGCTCAGCAAAATAGAAATATGCTTACATTACTCTCCCCCGCAAAAACCTTAGACTTCGAGACTAAACCGAAGACAGAGAAGGCGTCTAAACCAGTTTTTTTGGCGAATGCCAATAAACTAGTAAAAAAGATGCAAGAGAAGAGCCCAGAGGATATTTCAAGATTAATGGGAATAAGCGCAAACTTGGCGAACCTCAACGCCGATAGATTTAGAAATTTTAATGTTCGAGGCGGCGGCCAGAAACACCGAAGGCAAGCGATTCTTGCGTTTAAAGGAGACGTTTACCAAGGGCTTAATGCCCAATCTTACACCGAACGCGACTTTACGTTCGCACAAAAGCATCTAAGAATACTATCTGGGCTTTACGGACTTTTGAAACCGTTAGATTTAATTCAGCCGCACCGGCTAGAGATGGGAACGAGGCTTAAAACCGAAAAAGGAGAATCGCTATATGACTTTTGGGGCGATAATATTCCCGACTCAATCTTCAGAGAACTATGCGGCCACAAGAATCAAACCATAATAAATCTAGCGTCTTTAGAGTACTTTAAAGCAGTCGCACAAATAGAGTCCAGAACCATGGTAATTACTCCAATTTTTAAAGACTACAGTAAGGGTACATACAAAATCATCAGCTTTTTCGCAAAGAAAGCTAGAGGAACGATGGCCTCCTTTATTATAAAAAACAGAATAACTTCTCCAGATGGGATCAAGAATTTCACCGAGGACGGCTATCAATTCAACGATTCCATGTCTTGCAAACATGAATGGATTTTCACTCGAAAAACTAGCTAGGCGACAAATTGTCGCCCGCCGCTGAAGACTTTTTCGGGCCATCTCTAATTCTTGAAGTTATCTGGGGTATGAAAGAGCCTTTACGAAGAAAAAGTTTGCAGTAACATTGAGGAGAGTCAAGTCCTAAAATCTGTATCCACGCCTCAAATCGGCAACCCAAAAAGGCTTACAAAACAAGATAATGATTCCGGTACTCCTACTAAACTCAACCAAAAAGCATCTAATATCGAGAAAGCTGTCATCGATGAAGGCTTCGGAAGATAATTGGTGATAAAAAAGCAAACAAGAAGCTCGAATGAGGAAGAAGTTTTTGGGGAAAGGCTTGCCGCAATATTGCTTAGCTTTACCACATACCTAATAGGATCAGAAAAAGCTACCGGTCAACAATTTAAACAGGAATTAACTGGGAATATCGAGCTGAGCAGCTCCATTGGAGAAATTTCGAATAGTACTGTTTTTCAGTCTAGGTTTATCCCTTCATAGACTGCTAAACTCAAATCTGAGTTTAAATCTCTTTCTTGGACTAATGGAACCAACAAAAAAACCATGAAAACGACAATAACTATTTTACTTTCTTCTTTTTTACTAATGTCATTTTTTAATAATGAGTTTGCACTGGCCTCAAAAGCAGAAGCGGGAGCAGAGGCAAAGATAAAAACCCTAATCTGGCCAGACGGCACAAGATATGTCGGCGGATTTGAGAATGGGAAGCGCACGGGCAGAGGAACAATATTCTGGCAAGAGGGGTCTAGATTTATAGGCTACTTTGAAAACGATATGCGAAATGGACCAGGAACGATGATTTTGCCTGATGGGACAGTCTATCGAGGTTACTTCAAAGATGACAAATTGGTCTATACCGAAACGAGTATACCCACCAGTGATCCCAACGAAATTGACGACATCGAGCGCGAGAACCTAAGTCAGACCGCGCAGGTTGAAACAGATGTAAAAAACGCAGAAGATTTTGAAGCAAGAAATTCTCTATCCCTTGAAAAGAGCTCTAACCAAAGAACGAATTCGGAAAGAACTGCTGAAATATTACCAACTCAAGTTGCCAAAGCCCCCGCAACAGAGAAACCTCAGGCCTCACCTGAGCCACCCCTAACTCAAGTTGTCAAAGCTCCCATGACAGAGGAACCTCAGGCCTCACCTGAGCCACCTCCAACTCAAGTTGTCAAAGCTCCCATGACAGAGGAACCT
>PARM01000026.1 GCA_002711495.1 Gammaproteobacteria bacterium | reverse complement strand
AGCAGCCTTTTCAATGCTTGCCTGCGCTCGAATCGGTGCGATTCATTCGGTAGTCTTTGGGGGCTTCTCACCCAGCGCGCTAAGGGACAGAATTTTAGATTCCGACTGTTGTGCTGTAATTACTGCGAATGAAGGGAAAAGAGGAGGAAAAAGTGTTCCCCTCAAAAAAAATGTTGACAAGGCTCTCACGGAGTGCCCAAACGTAGAACACGTTTTCGTTGTAAAACGAACCGAGACCCCTCCTTTCTGGGAGGGAAGCCGAGATATTTGGTATCACGAAGCCGTGGAGAGAGAGAGTGCGGAATGTTTTATTGAGCCGATGGATAGCGAAGACCCTTTGTTCATTCTCTATACTTCTGGCTCAACGGGAAAGCCTAAGGGCGTTCTTCACTCTACGGCGGGCTATCTTTTGCATGCCGCCATGTCTCATAAGTATATTTTCGACTATAAAGACGGCGAGCTTTTTTGGTGCACGGCTGACGTCGGGTGGATAACTGGACACAGTTATATCATCTATGGTCCGCTCTCTAATGGAGCAAAAACACTTATTTTTGAAGGAGTGCCTACTTACCCTGATGGCTCTCGTTTCTGGAACGTTATAGACAAACATCACGTAAATATCTTTTATACTGCACCTACAGCAATTAGATCACTAATGAGTTTAGGTGATGATTTTGTGACCAAAACCGCTAGAGAGAGCCTTCGTGTCTTAGGCAGCGTAGGAGAACCGATAAATCCCGAGGCGTGGGAGTGGTATTACAAAGTGGTTGGAGAAGCAAAATGTCCAATAGTAGATACTTGGTGGCAGACCGAAACTGGTGGCATCATGATAGCGCCTCTCCCTGGAGCCACACCTTTAAAACCAGGTTCAGCAGCCAAACCTTTTTTTGGAATAGAACCAGTCATACTAGACGGTGAAGGCAATGAGATTATGGGAGAGGGCTCGGGAGATTTAGCGATTAAAAATTCTTGGCCCGGCCAGTTACGCACTGTTTGGGGAGACCATGAGCGTTTAGTAGAAACTTATTTTTCGACCTATAAGGGTTATTATTTCACGGGTGATGGAGCCAGACGGGATGACGAAGGATACTTTTGGATCACTGGCAGAGTGGATGATGTTTTAAATATTTCTGGACATAGACTCGGCACCGCGGAAGTAGAAAGTGCTCTAGTAGAACATGAACTTGTCGCTGAGGCTGCGGTGGTTGGTTTCCCCCACCCCGTCAAGGGGCAGGGAATCTATGCCTACGTAACCTTAATGAAAGGCTCTACCGGAGAACAAACCATAATCGAGGAACTCAAAGCATTGGTATCGGAAAAAATAGGCCCGATAGCAAAGCCGGATCTCGTCCAGTGGGCTCCGAATCTGCCTAAAACTCGCTCAGGAAAAATAATGCGTCGAATTTTAAGAAAAATAGCGGAAGGAGAAGTTCAGCAGTTGGGGGACACTAGTACCCTCGCTGATCCAGGCGCAGTGGACGAGCTGATTTCAAATAGGCCAAGCCTCGACTGACGTGTTGTCTTATCTATTCTTCATTGTCTTCTGAAGTTACAGAAGCTATTTCCTCGTCGTCACTAAGGTCTTTCATAGACAACTTAATTCTTCCTCTGTCTACATCAAGAACTTTAACTTTGACTTCTTGTCCTTCAGATAGATAATCAGTAACTTTTTCGACCCTCTCCTCTGATATTTGAGATATGTGAACTAATCCATCTTTGCCTGGCAATATATTAACAAACGCCCCGAAGTCTGCGATTTTTGCAACCTTGCCCGTGTATATTTGTCCCACCTCGGCTTCAGCGGTAATAGCTTCTATCGATACTACAGCCGCATCTCTAGACTCTAAGTTTTCTCCAAAAATTATAATGGTCCCGTCGTCTTCTATCTCGATTGAGGCACCGCTTTCTTCAGTGATAGATCTGATAGTCGCTCCACCTTTGCCAATTACGTCGCGAACCTTTTCAGGTTCAACTTTTATTGTGACCATAGCAGGAGCATTCTCCGAAACCTCCGTTCTGGATCTCCCAATAACTTTGTTCATTTCTTCTAGAATATGGAGTCTTGCCTCTCTTGCTTGACCCAACGCTGTTTCCATTATTTCTTCTGTGATTCCTTGTATTTTTATATCCATCTGGAGAGCGGTTACCCCAGCCTCTGTTCCAGCAACTTTAAAATCCATATCACCGAGATGATCTTCATCACCTAAAATATCAGTTAAAACTGCGAATCCACTTTCTTCAAAAACCAAACCCATAGCAACCCCTGCAACAGGCGCTTTAAGAGGGACACCAGCATCCATTAACGATAAACTTGCACCGCATACGCTAGCCATAGACGAGGAACCATTTGATTCTGTGATTTCAGAAACAACTCTTGTCGTGTATGGCCACTCTTCAGCGGTCGGAAGCACTGCAGCGATGCCTCGTCTCGCGAGGCGTCCGTGACCGATCTCTCTCCGTTTAGGACCTCCAGAAAATCCTGTCTCGCCTACACTGTAATGCGGAAAATTATAATGTAGGAAAAAATTGTCTTTATAAGAGCCATGCAAAGCATCTATTATTGCGGCATCTCGGGTGGATCCTAAGGTGGTTGTTACAAGAGCTTGCGTTTCTCCGCGTGTAAACAGAGCGGAGCCATGGGCCTTCGGAAGAAGACCGACTTCTACCTCGATCTTTCTCACCGTTCGGTTGTCCCTACCATCAATTCGGGGATTACCTTCTACAATAGATTTGCGAACAATTCTCTTTTCGAGGGTGGCAAAGACATTAACTACATTCTCCTCTTCAAAACCCTCTGCCACTAATTGCTCTTTTGCCATCTCGCGTAAACGGCTCAAGGATTCTTGACGTTCTTTTTTATCAACGATTTTATAGGATTCTTTAATTGCCTCAGAAAAAGAATTATCTAAGGATTCTTTAAGGGAATTATCAACCTGAGGGATTTCCCATGACCATTCTTGATTTCCCACAGCGTCTTTAAATTCTTTAATCGCATTTATGACAACCTGCATTTCTTGGTGAGCGAACAAAACTGCTCCAAGCATCTGATCCTCTGTAAGTTCTTTTGCCTCTGATTCAACCATCAGCACAGCGGATTCAGTGCCGGCCACAACCATATCCAAATCTGACGCATCCATCTCGTCTCGTTTAGGGTTTAAAATATAACCGTCGGGCGAAAACCCTACCCTAGCTCCACCAATTGGACCAGCAAACGGAATGCCTGAAATACTTAAAGCTGCCGAAACCCCAATAAGGGCAGGAATATCAGGATCGATATTCTTATTTGCTGATACAACCTGACACGTTACCTGCACCTCGTTCATAAAACCTTTTGGGAACAAAGGTCTTATCGGTCTGTCAATCAGCCTAGACGTAAGAGTCTCTTTCTCCGAGGGCCGACCCTCTCTCTTAAAAAAACCTCCGGGAATCTTACCCGCCGCATAGGTTTTTTCTTCATAATTTACAGTTAGAGGAAAGAAATCTTGTCCCGGTTTCGCATCCTTCCTACCTACGACTGCGACCAAAACGCTCGTATCCTCAATGGTGACTAAAACAGAAGCTGTTGCCTGCCTGGCTATTTTTCCAGTCTCCAGCAAAACCTCTTGTTGTCCATACTTAAACTTTTTACTAATATAACTCACATTATTCTCCATCGCTGGCTTCAGTTTTATGCCAACACAAATTTTATCGACGCAAACCCAATTTCTTGATAAGCGCGCCATAGTTCTCTAGATTTTTTTGTTTCAAATAGTTTAATAGTTTTCTTCTTTGGCTGACCATTCTTAGTAAGCCTACTCGTGAGTGATGATCATTCGAATGATCTTTAAAGTGAGTTTGAAGTTCTTCAATATTTGCAGAGAGAAGGGCAATTTGAACTTCCGGGGAACCAGTGTCATTTTCAGACTTACCGAATTCCTTCACAATTTCAGATTTTTTCTCAACACTTAAAGCCATAACTTAGTTCTCCTCAATATGCTAGTTTGAATTTTTCTTCGTTGTCGATCCGCGCATATTTGCAGACCTTTTAGTCAAACAATAGTTTCATTAATAATGAAAACGAGTTTTCGGGCGGAAGTATACGTCATCGCGATCTGTCTTAGAACCTGGATCATTTAAAACCCTAAAAAATCTTTAATTTATTAACATTTTTTTAGGGGACAGCTGCCCATTAGCGAAAAACTCACCAATTCCAAGAAACTCCTCTGGCAGGTTAGAGCTTTTTGAGTAAATGGTTACAAGCCCGAAGGGAACGAAACCCTCAACAGAGACAGTTTTGCCATGCCTGAGACTTGTATGCGACTCCTTTGGGACGAAGATTTTCGGCCATCCTGACAATGCGGAATCAATTGGCAGAAGCTTAGTGTCTAAAAGCTGGTTTTTTTTTCGAAAATCTAGGATCGATTCAAAAGTGTAGCAGTCTTTAATTGAAAACGAGGCTACCCGTAAGCGCCTTAGCTCTCTCACATGGGCACCACATCCCAACGACTCTCCTATATCCTCAACTAAGGTTCTTACGTATGTACCCTTGCTGCAACGCATGAATAATTTTGCTTCGTTTCCAGAAAGGGACAAAAGATTAAGCTCGTAGACTTCTACATCGCGAGGAGCTCGGTCGACGGTAATTCCCTTTCTAGCAAGCTTATAAAGTCTTTCTCCATCTACCTTAAGAGCAGAAAACATCGGGGGAATTTGTTTTGTTTTCCCTAGATATTTCTTGAGTACGCTTTCAATGCGATCGCGCTTTAAGTTATTTGTTGGTCTCTTTCGAAGCACTTTCGTCTCTGCATCACCAGATTCAGTGGTGACTCCAAGCCCGATGGTAGTTTCATATGTTTTTTCGGCCTCTAAAAGAAAACGTGAGAACTTCGTTGCTTGTCCAAAAAAAATTGGCAAAACGCCGGTAGCTAATGGGTCTAAACTGCCTGTGTGTCCGGCCTTCTTTGCCTCAAATAAATGTTTAATTTGCTGGAGCGCCTTATTAGATGAGAGTCCCTTTCCTTTATCTAAAAGGAATATCCCTGTAACGTGTCTGCCCTTTCGCTTGCGGGGCATTTAGATTTCTGGTTTTTTTCTTGAGGTTGGCCAAATCTTTCTCTTTTCCCTAGCAATCAGGGAACTAATGCGAGCGCCTTCACCTAAAGATGAGTCATATCGAAACCTTAATTTAGGCGTCGTTCTCATTGATAACTTTTTAGCCAACTTAGATCTAAAGAATCCGCTTGCTTCATTAAGCAGCGATTCTGCTTTATCAGCGCTATCCTCTGGAATAACCGTGAAATATATGTCCGAAAAAGCATAATCTCTGCTAACTTTTGCTTCGTTGACAGTAATCATCCCTAACCTGGGATCTCTCAATTCCCTTTGCAACAGTCTAGCGATTTCCTTTTGAATTAGTTCTGCTACTTTTTTGTCTCGTCCATTTTCTCTCTGCATTATTCACTGCCATCAAAGCTCTCTGGAGACCTCCTTNGAATCGAAGACCTCTATCTGGTCACCAACTTTAACATCNTTATAGTTTTTNACTCCGATACCGCACTCNGTTCCCATNGAAACTTGTNCTGTNTCGTCTTTAAAGTGTCTCAGAGACTCTANCTCNCCCTCNTAGATGACGACATTCTCTCTCAAAACTCTAATTTTTTTAGACCTAAAAACTGCTCCCTCAATCACCATACAACCAGCAATCGGGCCAAATCTTTTTGATNTAAAGACATCTCGCACTTGAGCAATCCCAACAATTTCCTCTCTCACTTCAGGAGAAAGCATGCCCGATAGAGCTGCTTTAACATCATCGACCAAATCGTAGATTACTTTGTAATAACGCAGGTCTAACCCTTCATTCTCTATAACCTTTTTTGCTGCCCCGTCAGCCCTTACATTGAAACCAAAAACCACAGCGCCCGCAGTTACTGCATAATTTGCATCAGACTCTGTTATCGCTCCGACCCCTTCCATGACAAGATTGACTTTAACCTCTTCATTACCGATTTCTTGTAAAGCAGCCGTTATAGCTCCTAAGGACCCACGCACGTCGGCTTTAACAACAACGTTCAGGTTCTTAACTTCAGCTCCATTGAAGTTTTCGAAAAGGTTATCTAGGCTAGTTCCGGCAACAGACCTAGCTTGGCTGGCCTTTTCTGACCGGAAATTGGCTATTTCCCTTGCTTGCTTTTCGTCTTTTGCAACGCGAAATTTATCCCCGGCGTCGGGTGTTCCCCCTAGCCCCAAGATAGATACTGGAGTTGCCGGCCCAGCTGATTTAAGCTGATTCCCGTTTTCATCATTCAGAGCCCTTGCTTTCCCAAAAAATTGCCCTGCGACGACTACGTCGCCTTGATTAATCTGGCCATTTTGAACCAACAAAGTTGCTACAGGGCCTTTGCCTTTATCTAACTCTGATTCGATAACTACGCCTTGGCCGGGACCATCTTCTACTGCCTTAAGTTCCATAAGCTCTGATTGAAGAAGCACAGCCTCTAGTAATTTTTCGACACCTTCGCCGGTAATCGCACTGCACCCTATAAACTGGGTGTCACCCCCCCATTCTTCAGGAATGACGTCCCTTGCAGCAAGTTCGTTTTTAACCCTTTCTATATCCGCTCCCTCTCTATCAATTTTATTAACTGCAACCACTATCGGCGCTTCTGCTCCCTTTGCATGCTGAATAGCTTCTTCAGTCTGCGGCATAACCCCATCATCAGCAGCCACTACAAGAATAATAATGTCAGTTGAACTTGCTCCCCTAGCTCTCATCGCAGTAAAGGCGGAATGCCCCGGGGTATCAATAAAACATATTTTTCCCTGTTTGGTGGATACCCTATAGGCTCCAATATGCTGCGTGATCCCCCCTGCCTCCGCATTGGCAACTTGCGATTCTCTGATGTAATCCAACAAAGAGGTTTTCCCATGATCGACATGCCCCATAACCGTTACCACTGGTGCTCGGCTGGTCGGTTCGGAATGGTAAATTAACTCATCTTCCAAGTCCTTTTCCATAGTGTCTGCGTCAATCAATTTAACCTTGTGCCCAAATTCCTCTGCCAACAACTGAGCTGTCTCTTGATCTATTGTCTCAGTGATGTTTTTTACTATCCCTAAACTAAATAGTGTCTTTATCAGTTCAGACGCTTTAACAGACATTTTTTGAGACAGTTGCTGAATACTTACAGATTCCGCTATTTCGACTTCTTTTTTTATCTCTTCAGTGGGAGCGTTGAAGCTATGTTTTTTAACCGCTTTAGATCCTGATCTTCTTTTGGCTCTCGGAGCGGCCAAACCAAGCGTTCCCGCTTCATTTGGTTCAGCAGATTCGGGGATTACGTCGTCTGTTAGATCATCGTCTAAAAGATCTTCACTAATGAGTTCTTCAACTCGACGCTTTCTACTTCCTTGACGAAATTTCTTTTTTTGCTTTTCATCCTCGTCAATATCGTGCTTAGTTTTCTTATTTTTTCTTCCTGAGGAGCGAGAATCATCGTCGGTTTTTTCTTTAACAATCAGGTCTTTTTGCTCGAGAGCAACCACCTCCTCATTGGTTTTGCTTTGCTCCAAAGCTTTTCCTTGAACCTGAGATTCATTTTTCTTTAAAACTTCTTTTTTCGAAGCTTCAACGCTGGATTTATCTTGATCCAGTTCTGCCCGTTCTTTCTCTCCAGCAAGAGCTAAAGGTTCCATATTTTCCGAAACGGGGTCAGCCGAAACTGAGTCTAATCCCTGTTTTTCGGGGCCTTGGTCCTGAGACGCGCCGCGCCTTACGTAAGTGCGTTTTTTTCTTACCTCTACATTAACGGTTCTCCCTCTTCCTGCGGAGCCCCCAGCCTTTAAAGTAGAAAGAGTCCGCCTTTTCAATGTGATTTTTTTTGGCCTGTCTGAAACTTCTCCGTGACTCGCTTTTAGATGCGCAAGCAGCTTTTCGATTTCTCCTTTCTTTATCGAATCACCCGGATTGCGTTGCGGAAGGCCCGCCTCTTCTATTTGAAGAAGAAATCTATCAATTGGAGTACCGACACGCTCCGCTAACTGCTCTATTGATTCGTCAGACATCACCTTTTCTCCAATTAAAAAAAGATTCCAAACTATGCTTCCTCTTCAAACCATGGAGCGCGAGCTGTCATAATTAATGAACCAGCTCTCTCTTCGGTCATTTCTTCCAATTCCAAAAGGTCATCCACCGCCTGCTCTGCGAGATCTTCCATAGATCTAATGCCTATTGCGGACAATTGATAGGCCGTCCTCTTGTCCATCCCTTCCATTCCTATAAGGTCAGCTTCCGGCTCCAACTGCCCTATTTCTTCTTCGTTTGCCAATTCAATCATGGTTAAAGCATTCTTCGCCCGAGATCTTAGTTCTTCGACGATTTCTTGATCAAAACCTTCGATCGCCATCATTTCTTCGATAGGAACATAGGCCACTTCTTCTATACTGGCGAATCCCTCTTCAACCAAAACTAAGGCCACTTCTTCCTCAACATCGAGTTTTTGAATGAAGTCCTGAATGATAGTTCCTGCTTCCGCTTCTTGCTTTTCCGCAGCTTCTTCCTCCGTCATTATGTTGAGATCCCAGCCAGTGAGCTCACAAGCAAGTTTAACATTTTGACCGCCCCTACCTATGGCCTGCGCTAAATTTTCTTCTGATACCGCAATATCCATGCTCTTTGTTTCTTCATCAAGCACAATAGATATAACCTCAGCAGGAGCCATTGCGTTGATTGCAAGCTGAGCAAGATTGTCATCCCATGGGACTATATCAATTCTCTCGTTGCCCAGTTCATTTGAAACTGCCTGCACTCTCGATCCTCTCATCCCTACACAGGCTCCCACTGGATCTATTCGACCATCATTCGTCTTAACAGCTATTTTTGCTCTCGAACCCGGATCTCTCGCACACCCCAATATCTCTATGACGCCGTCTGCAATTTCAGGAACTTCGATTTTAAAGAGCTCTACTAAAACGTCAGGCGCTGTCCTTGAAAGAGCAAGTTGAGGACCTCTAGCCTCGGGCCGCACCTCCTCTAAAAGGCCTCTAACAAGGTCTCCCACCCTAAAGTTTTCTCTTGGGATCCAGACCTCCCTTGGGAGAATGGCTTCAGCATTACTTCCTAAGTCGACTATCACGGCCTCTCTGGTTACTTTTTTCACCTGCCCTTTTACTAACTCACCAACACGACTGCGATACGCATCGACTACTTGGGCCCTCTCAGCTTCTCGCACTTTCTGCACGATAACTTGCTTTGCTGCCTGCGCAGCAATTCTTCCAAACTCCGCAGACTCGACCGCAATTTCGTAGCGATCTCCCACATTAAGATCGGAATCTCTGTTTTTCGCCTCCGTTACCGTCAATTGGCAACCTGGGCGTTCTTTCGCTTCATCGCTGACTACGTCCCAATATCTGAAAGTTTCGTATTCGCCGGAGTTCCTATCGATTGCAACTCTAAGTTCAACATCTTCTTCCTGATACCGCTTCTTTGCGGCAGTTGCGAGAGCAAGCTCCATTGCTTCAAAGATGACTGCCTCCCCAACGCCTTTCTCATTGGAAACTGATTCCACAACTAACAAAATCTCTTTGCTCATCGCTATACCTAATTCCTCTATTCCTCGTAAACGAGGTGTCCTCTTTCAATTGTCTCAAAAGGAAAAGTAAATTCCTCTTCTTCCGACTCAATAACTACTTCGTCTGTTCCGACCCTTGTCAGAACGCCTANATAATTTCTNCTATGTTCAAACGGAGCTTTNAGACTAATCCTAACTTTTTCGCCTANATAAGCNGAGTANTGTGAAATTTCGAAAAGCTTTCTGTCTANNCCNGGAGACGAGACTTCGAGCACGTATTTTTCAGGTAAAAAGCTNTCTACATCAAGCAAGCTGCTAATTTGCCTGCTTATGTTNGCGCAATCATCCACATTCACCCCACTTGAGGAATCAATGTAAACTCTGACGATGTTCGAATTGCGTGTACGCAAAACCTCAATACCCCATAAAGTCTTTTGGAAAGCTTCGGTAATCGGCAGAATTAACTCTCTTAAACGATTTAGCATCATCCCCAAATAAAAAATGGGCATAAAGCCCATCATATAGGTCGATCGAACGATCTCGACCGACAAGTTATACGCCCCCCTTTAATTACATTTTCAATAAACAGAGCGCATCCAAATATTGGTAGCGGGGGCAGGATTTGAACCTACGACCTACGGGTTATGAGCCCGTCGAGCTACCAGACTGCTCCACCCCGCAACTCAAGGGCGAAAATTATAGGTGTGCTAAGCCTTTTGGTCAACCTCCGCACCAACAAAGACCGCCGATTGATTTATTAAACTATTGATTTGAAACATTCACTCCTGAATAAGCTAGTTTTACTAAAAGTTACTTAAAAAGTTAACGGATGCCTCGATGAAATCGGGCAATCATTTGCGGTTGTTTAGGAGCGCCCCGACCCTCCCGCGATTACCTGATCAGGTGCAAATTGAATCAAAAAAAGTTTTTCGTTCAATCTTATCGAAATAGTTTTTACATAGTTCTCTTGGACACATAATCAGAAGTCCGGTGATTCCCCTATATTCCCCGCATTGGTTGGTTCTATACAACTCTATGAGCGAAAGCACTTTTAATTGCACACGATTGGCAAATAAGAAAGACATCAAATTGGTTATATTTATCTATAACGATGGTATTTTAGCTGCGCTATTTCTATCTTTTTCAAAGCCAAGTCGAGACTCAGGCGCTAAGCTAACTGAAAAATTTAAAGGCCATTCATTGAACTCGGTCCAGGCGCACATTTTTCTGTTGTCGTAGGACTAACTCCATTTAAGACAACGACCCGAAAAATAGCAATGATCGTTGAAAGTCCCTTAGTCGCCTGATGTCCTATCTCTTTGACTTATCTAGCCTGAACCACCGGGATTTTGAGTTAAGGGTTTGCCCGAGTCTTAGAAAATAAGCGAGTTGGGTGAGGTCCCCAAAGGTGTTGGTGCCGAAGAGAGGACTTGAACCTCCACGGGGTTTCCCCCACTACCCCCTCAAGGTAGCGTGTCTACCAATTTCACCACTTCGGCATAACCTTTTCTTCAACCTTCAGGGATCTCAGACTCGTCGTTACTAAGCTCGCCAAAGACTGAACTTTCTACTTCACTCAAATCATTTCGAATGCTTTCTTGCACAACAGGAATTCCAGAATCTTCTCCATCAGAGGACCGCTCTTTAGCGAAAAAAGCCAAGGAAAAACTAGTAACGAAAAACAAGACCGCAACAAAGGCGGTGAGTTTTACAAGAAAGCTTCCAGGACCGCCGGCTCCAAAGACTGTCGAACTCGCGCCCGCGCCAAATCCTGCTCCAGCATCGGCTCCTTTACCATGTTGGATTAAAATTAACGCTGTAATTGCTATTGCTATTAGGACATGGACAAAAATAACAACAGATTCAAAAGTCCCCATTTTTTCACCTCTATATCGTTTTTGCTATCCGCCAGATCTTGCTAAAGCTCTTTGAATCCAAGGACGCGCCTCCTATCAAAGCACCGTCAACAACATCGATTGCGAGAATTTCCCCTATATTCTTTTCAGTAACACTCCCGCCGTAAAGGATCTTTGTTGACTCATAAAAGTCCGTATCTATATCCCTTAAAATCTTTCTAATCTCTGCCAGCGCATATCCTATTTGCTCTATAGTAGCACTTTTATTCGATCCAATAGCCCAAACCGGTTCATATGCTATCAAGAGTTCCTCTGGTTGACTCGAGGTATCCTGACTAATCAAAGCCTTTAATTGGCTAGATATCACTTCAAGGACTTGCCCAGCCTTTCTCTGTTCTAAGTTCTCGCCGACACAAACAATTGCCTTTAAACCGACATTAGATGCCTGTTTGAGCTTTTGAAATATTCCATCATTATCTTCACTAAAAAGAATTCTTCTCTCCGAATGCCCCAAAAGAACATAGTCACAACCGACATCACGTAGCATTTTTGCAGAAACCCCACCCGTGACTGAGCCGCTTTCTCTCTCATCTGCATCTTGGCCTCCTAGCAAAATATTAGTGTTACCTATGTTTTTGGCGACCATTTGCAAATAAACGTGTGGAGGAAAGACAACAACTTGTCCAGGCTTTATTTCTTCATCAAACAAATCATTTCTAAGACCATCAAGAAGTCTTTTAATACTTTGAATATCGCCATTCATTTTCCAGTTAGCGGCCAAAATCGGAGGGCTTTTTTGTTTCGGCATTCTTGATACCATTAAAAAAAGAAATCGATGGTAGCCACTTTAAATTCATCTTTCAAACCATTTTACCAAACTCTCTCTCTGCCTCAGAAGCCAAAGTCTCGGCCAGTCGAACCACAATTTCGGGATTTTCGCCCTCTACCATTACCCTAACGACAGGTTCGGTGCCGGAGGCTCTTATTACCACTCTCCCTTTCTTTCCTAAAGCCTGCTCTGTTTGGGAAACAATCTTCGATAGTCGCTCCAAAGCATCCTCTTCTATACGCTCATTAGTTGGGACATTTACTATTTGCTGAGGATACTTGACAATACCTTTTCTCAGTTCTTCCAAAGGCTGCTGCAAACTGCTGCAAGCTGATAAGACCTGCAAGGCTGCCACTATGGCGTCGCCAGTTGAAGTTTGATCTAGGCAAATTATATGACCTGACGCTTCTCCTCCAAGCAACCATTTCCGTTTTGTTAACTCTTCCATAACATGTCGATCTCCAACCGGAGCTCTAAAAAAGGGCACACCCAAATTCGTCAACGCTTCTTGAAGACCTAGATTGGTCATTAGTGTGCCTACTACTCCACCCTGGAGCGTTCCTGTCTTAAATTTTGATAGAGCGATCAAGTAAAGAAGTTCATCACCATCGAGTATTTTGCCGGCCCGATCAACCATAAGTAGCCTATCGCCATCACCATCTAGTGCGATACCCAAATCCGCGCCAAATTCTTTGACCAATCCAACTAAAGCGTTTGGCTGGGTTGATCCGACAGCCTCGTTAATATTGTAACCGTTTGGAGAGATTCCGATTGACTTTACTTCTGCTCCCAACTCAGAGAAGACTTTCGGAGCGACTTGGTACGCCGCCCCATTCGCGCAATCCAAAGCTATTTTCATTCCACGAAGATTGAGTCCTGTCGGAAAACAACTTTTGCAAAACTCCACGTAACGTCCTGCGGCGTCATTTACTCTAGTAACCTTTCCGATGCTATTCGAAACGCGCATCGGGTAGTCTTGAGTAAGCTTTTCCGATATCGATTCCTGTAAAGACGAATCTAGCTTTTTCCCTGTCTCTGAAAAAAATTTGACTCCATTGTCCTCGTAGGAATTGTGTGAAGCGCTAATAACAATTCCTGCGGAGGCATTAAGCGTTCGAGTCAGATAAGCAATGGCTGGCGTTGGCATAGGCCCAAGAAGCGCTACATTCATTCCAGAGGAGACCAGGCCAGCCTGAAGAGCAGACTCAAACATGTACCCAGAGACACGAGTATCTTTTCCTATCAATACTCTATCTGAAGTTTCTTTAAAAAATACGGTGCCAAGAGCCCAACCTAAACGAAGCATGAATTCGGGCGTTATAGGTCCCTTTCCGACTTTGCCCCTGATGCCATCAGTCCCAAAAAAAGTTCCGGCCACGATAACTTTCCTACTCTACCAATCAACCAGATTTTCTCTAGAAATAGATTCCCGGACTTTCAAGGCCGCAACTGTTTCCTTTACATCGTGAACTCGAAGTATTTTCGCGCCATTTTGAACAGCAACCAGCGCCGCAGCTACACTACCACTCAATTGGTCACCGCAGATTTTTTCTATGGTGCTTTTCCTAGAAACTCCAATCATTACTGGAAGGCCAATTTCTGTGAAATAATCTAGGTTGTTGATTAACATTAAATTTGCCTGAGGAGTTTTACCGAATCCGAAGCCAATATCAATGATTAATCTATCTGCACTTATCCCATTATNCCTGCAGGTANAAGNNCTGTCATACAAAAACTCTCGAACCTCCAGCAGCANATCANCATANTNTGGCTTATCTTGCATATTTTGNGGATCNCCTTTCATNTGCATCAAACAAACATGAACATCCGAATCTGCTACCACNTCGAGAGCGCCNGGCTTNCGNAGACTGTAAATATCATTAATCAAGTTTGCGCCGCACTCTATCGCCTTTTTCATTACTGCGGCTTTGCTGGTATCAACCGAAATAGGCGTATCACATGAGTATCTCAGCTTTTCAAGAACAGGCATAACCCGCTGGAGTTCTTCTTCGATAGATATTGATTTCGCGCCAGGCCTTGTTGATTCTCCACCAATATCGATGATGTCAGCACCGCATTCCTGAAGATAATTAGCATGATCGAGCGCATCGGCCGACGAAAGGAACTTGCCACCGTCTGAAAATGAATCTGGAGTCACGTTTAAGACTCCCATAACAAGTGGGCGGTCCTCTTGTAATAGCGATGCTATTTTTTTTATCAAAGGCCCTAGTGCTCCGCGGCTGGGTCCCCAAAAGAGGGATCTGCAAGGTCATCATTACCTTGAGATGTAGGGGTTCCTCCCGACGCTGCATCGTCCCAGTCTTTCGGGGGACTTGGCTTCTTGCCATGCATTATTTGATCAATTTGCTTTCTGTCTATGGTTTCGTATTCTAAAAGTGCTTCTGCCATTGCCTCTAACTTTTCTCTATTGTCTTCAATTAATCGGCGGGCTCTTTGGTAACAGTCGTCTATAATCGATCTAACTTCTGTGTCGATTTTTTTGGCTGTTTCGTTAGAAACTTGAGATTGCGAGCTCCCTGCAGATTTTCCCAAGAAAACCTCTTCATTTTCTTGATCATACATAAGAGGTCCCAGGCTTTCCGAGAGCCCCCATTTCGTGACCATTGCTCTAGCCATTTTAGTGGCTCTCTCAATATCATTAGAAGCTCCAGTAGTAATGCCTTCTGGTCCTAATGTAATTTCCTCAGCGACCCTGCCTCCAAAAAGAGAGCAAATCTGACTGACAATAGATTGTCGGCTCATTGAGTAGCGATCCTCTTCTGGCAGGAACATAGTAATACCTAAAGCTCTACCTCGAGGAATGATAGAAACTTTGTAACTAGGATCATGCTCCGGTACTAAATACCCGACGATACAATGTCCGGCTTCATGGTAAGCCGTGTTCCTTTTTTCCTTTTCTGACATCACCATTGACTTGCGTTCCGCACCCATCATTATTTTGTCTTTTGCCTGCTCAAATTGGTTCATGGTGACTGTTTTCTCACCTTGGCGAGCGGCGAATAAGGCAGCCTCATTAACTAAATTTGCTAGGTCCGCTCCTGAGAATCCAGGTGTTCCCCTTGCTATGAGCGCAGCTTCGACATCTTTCCCCACGGGCACCTTTCTCATATGAACTTTTAAGATCTGCTCCCTACCTCTGATGTCTGGCAAGGCAACAACGACTTGACGATCAAACCTACCAGGTCTGAGCAACGCGGGGTCGAGAACGTCAGGCCTATTGGTTGAGGCAATAACTATTATCCCTTCGTTACCCTCAAAACCGTCCATCTCTACAAGCAGCTGATTGAGAGTTTGCTCTCGCTCATCATGTCCCCCGCCTAGGCCAGCCCCTCTATGACGCCCCACGGCATCTATTTCATCAATAAATATGATGCAGGGAGTCTGCTTTTTTGCTTGCTCGAACATATCCCGGACCCTAGAGGCGCCTACTCCCACAAACATCTCCACGAAGTCACTCCCAGAAATACTAAAAAAAGGAACCTGAGCTTCCCCAGCGATTGCCTTAGCAAGTAATGTTTTACCTGTCCCTGGCTGACCCACCATCAATATCCCTCTGGGAATTCTTCCACCAAGTTTCTGAAATCTACTCGGGTCTCTTAAGAACTCAACAAGCTCTTGCACATCTTCTTTCGCTTCATCAACACCCGCAACGTCTTTAAACGTAGTTTTAATCTGGTCTTCGCCCAGAAGCTTGGCTTTACTTTTTCCAAAAGTCAGGGGGCCACCTCTTCCTCCTGACCCACCCTGCATTTGGCGCATAAAAAACATGAACACAGCAATAATGACTAAGATCGGGAAGCTTGCGACTAGCAGCTGGGTCCAGATACTTTGGCGCTCTGGTTTATTACCTTTGAAATTCACATTATGGTCCAACATATCGCCGATTAGGGCTTCGTCAACGATTTGAGGCTGAACAGTTTCAAACCTTCGGCCGTCCTGATACTCCCCCTTTATGGTCAAACCCTCAACCTCAACGGATCTAACTTGGTTTTGATTTACTAAATCTAGAAAACTGGAGTAATCAATCTCTTCGTTTGATGATTGCGTGTTGAAGTTTTGGAAAACCAACAACAGCACAGCTGCGATGATAAGCCAAAGCAGCAGATTTTTTCTCATATCGTTCAAAATTGCATCCTCAGTTAACTAGTTTATTAGGCAGACTCGTTTCTTTCTCTAAANCAACATTCCTTTTTTACGCCTCGACCTGGGATCTAGTTTGAAGTCGGAGCGCGCTTTTACCAATCGGGTCTTGACTTAAAATATAGAATTCCTTTGATTCCTTTCTGGACGCGGCTGGCTTGACATTTATGATTTTTCCGAACCGGTATTTCAACCTAGCACGCATAGCCTCAATTCCAGGACCCTCAAAACATTTAAACAATAAGCTTCCATTCGGCTTCAACTTTTCAAGTGCAAATTCTTGNACCGACTCTACTAATTCTAAAAGATTCGCCTGATCCGCTTCTCGTACACCACTAATGTTTGGGGCCATATCTGAAATTACAAGGTCTAGCCCCCTAATACCCAATCGTTCTTGAATTTGTTCAACAATTTTTGGATCCCGNAAATCCCCNTTTATGAAGTCGACCCCCTTAATTGGANCCANATCAAGCAGATCGACCCCAACGATCTTTCCGCTANCCCCGACATACTTTNTNNCCACCTTGAGCCATCCCCCNGGCGCGCAACCCAAATCTAGTACTCTACATCCGCTATCNAAGATTTTATATTTCTTNTTGATCTGCTCTAACTTAAAGGCAGCTCTGGANCTTAAACCTTCCTTNCGGGANGCTTGGACATATTGATCNTTGTTTTGTCTTTTCACCCATCCNTCTCTANACCTCGTCTTCCTCATTTCTTTNCATTNCCTTATCATAGCGNTNCGAAGAATTTTTTTNTGGCANGAATCCTAATGNACAAAAANTTTTTAAAAAAGCTCATATCTATTGGCCANAGNCTNAGCCCCATTGTGAGGATAACAAAACAGGNGCTATCTACAAACGTNATGNATGAACTCAATCGCGCTTTGGATGATCACGAGTTGATTAAAGTAAAAATAGTCGGCGAAAAAGAGGTTCGGAACAACCTTTTTCTTCAAATGAGGGATTTACCTGAAACGAAAGTAATTCANAAGATTGGCGGAGTTATACTTTTGTATAGGCCTAGCAAGGAAACGAACAGAAAGCTCTCTAACATTGTGCGCGCAGGAAAATATTAGTTTACAAATGCTCCACCTTGCATATTTCATATTCGACCGGGCCGTTCGGAGCAGAAACAATTGCTGTTTCCCCTTCGTTTTTCCCTATCAAGGCTCTTGCTATCGGAGAGTAGACTGATATTTTACACAGCTTTATGTCCGACTCTTCGTCGCCGACTATTTTGTATTGAACCTCTTCGTCACTCTCACAATTCAATAGTTTAACCGTGGATCCAAATATGACTTTTCCAGTCGGGACTATCTGCTTCACATCTATTATATTTGCATTTGCGAGCTTTGACTCAATATCTAAGATTCGGCCCTCGATAAACCCTTGCTCTTCTTTAGCGTACTGATACTCGGCGTTTTCCCTAAGATCCCCTTGCTCTCGAGCTTCCGAAATGGCTTGAACAATTCTAGGCCTTTCCTCAGTTTTCAATCGCTCGAGCTCTAGTCGCAGAATTTTTTCACCGTTGACAGTCATGGGAATTTTTTCCATCTAATCTCTAATCCTCGCTCAATCTAAAATAGCTAAGCCAAATGGTTATTAAAAACCGAGAGAGATAAACTCTAGCTAGTTTTCTAACGATTGCAGACTTCTAACTGTTACATCCTCTCCATGCATGAGAGCCTCTACACTCGCTTTACCGCCTGCTATCGTCGTGGTGTAACATACTTTATTTTGAAGGGCTGTTCTTCGGATCTCAAAAGAGTCAGCGATTGCTTGCTTCCCTTCGGTTGTGTTAACGATGAAACTTATTTCGTGATTCTTTAACATATCAACTATGTGCGGGCGTCCCTCTTGNACCTTGTTTACTATCTTAACGGCTAATGAAGCCTGTTTTAACATATTCCCAGTGCCTCGAGTAGCTACAATCGAAAACCCTAACTTTATAAGATCTCTCGCTATATCGATCAAGTTTGGTTTATCAGCATCTCGTACGCTAAGAAAAGCATTTCCTTTACTTGGAATCGGCTCGTTCGCTGCCATTTGCGCCTTGCCATAGGCCTCCGCAAAGCTGAGACCTACACCCATTACCTCTCCGGTTGACTTCATTTCGGGGCCTAAAATCGGATCAACGCCGGGGAATTTCCCGAAAGGGAAAACAGCTTCTTTTACACTGAAAAATTGGGGAACTTTTTCTTTTACAAACCCCTGTTCTTCAAGAGACACTCCTACCATGCATTTCGCCGCTACTTTGGCCAAGCTGGTTCCGATGCACTTCGAGACAAACGGCACCGTCCGAGAGGCCCTTGGGTTTACTTCCAGCACATAAATATCGTTTCCTTGGATAGCAAACTGGACATTCATAAGACCACAAACTCGGAGGTGTTTAGCCATTCGTGCTACCTGATCTCGAATTTTTTCGAGCANGGATTCGTTCAAGCTGAATGGCGGAAGAGAACACGCTGAGTCTCCNGAGTGGATTCCCGCCTGTTCAATATGNTCCATAACTGATCCAATAACTACATNNTCNCCATCTGAGACGGCATCTACGTCTACCTCGATGGCCTGATCGAGNAAGCGATCTAGNAAGACNGGNCTATCTCCCACTAGCCCTTCGACCTTTTCCATATAGGATTTAAGCTCTTCCTGATCGTAAACTAATTCCATTGCTCTCCCGCCCAACACATAGGATGGACGAGCGATTAATGGGAATCCCAGTTTATTTGCAATCTTCAGTGCCTCTGTCTTGCTTTGAATAGTTTCGTTCGCAGGCTGCCTCAAATCAAGACTATCTATGAGTAATTGAAATCGCCCCCGGTCCTCTGCCTCATCAATTGCATCAGGAGAAGTCCCTATTATGGGAACTCCCGCAGATTCTAATCCTGCAGCTAATTTAAGTGGGGTTTGTCCACCAAANTGNACAATAACNCCTTTNGGCTNTTCCAAATCNATNACAGACATAACGTCTTCAAAAGTAAGCGGTTCGAAGAAGAGACGGTCNGANGTGTCGTAATCCGTCGATACTGTCTCAGGNTTACAGTTAATCATAATTGCCTCATATCCTTCCGACTTGACGGCCAGAGCGGCATGCACGCAACAATAATCAAACTCTATCCCTTGNCCAATNCGATTCGGACCGCCGCCCAGTATGACTATTTTTTGCCTGTCTGAGGGATTTGCCTCACAAAACTCATCATAAGTCGAATACATGTAAGCGGTTGAGGCCTTAAATTCCGCCGCACAAGTATCCACGCGCTTATAGATTGGTTTAATATCATTCTCTAATCTATACCACCTGACATCCTTCTCGCTGCACCCCATCAGAGNGCCGAGCCGNGCATCGGAGAACCCTTTTTTCTTCAAATTCATTAAGGATTCGCGAGATATGTCGTCTAGGCTCAAACCAACGACTTCAGCCTCGGAATACACAAGGTCCTGGATTTGATGAAGAAACCAAGTGTCAATACCTGTGAGTTCGCATATTTTTTCAANTTGAAAGCCAGACCGAAAAGCATCGGCAATGTACCGAATTCTATTCGAACTCGGAACCCTAAGCTCTCTAGATAGAATCGAATCTATGCCTTCACTACCGGACTCAATCAATGGATCGAGACCCATTATTCCTATTTCTAAACTCCGAAGGGCTTTTTGAAGACTCTCTTGAAAAGTTCGCCCAATAGCCATCGCTTCCCCGACAGATTTCATCTGAGTAGTTAACACATCGTCAGCTTGCGGAAATTTCTCAAAAGTAAAGCGCGGTATTTTAGTCACGATATAATCGATTGAAGGCTCAAATGAAGCTGGTGTAACCCCTCCGGTTATATCGTTCGAGAGTTCGTCCAGAGTATACCCAACAGCTAATTTTGCGGCTACTTTTGCGATAGGGAACCCGGTTGCCTTAGAAGCTAAAGCTGAGGACCTTGAAACTCTTGGATTCATTTCTATCACNACAAGCCGTCCATTCTCNGGATTTACNGCGAACTGAACATTTGATCCACCTGTTTCTACGCCAATTGCTCGGAGCACCTTTAAGGAGGCGTTCCGCATTATTTGATATTCCTTGTCTGTCAGGGTCTGGGCGGGTGCTATCGTTATNGAATCGCCAGTATGGACTCCCATTGGATCAAAATTCTCTATNGAACATACGATGATNCAGTTGTCCTTTTTGTCTCGGACCACTTCCATCTCNAATTCTTTCCAGCCAAGGAGTGACTCATCAATNAAGAGCTCCTTTGTTGGAGAAAGGTCNAAACCACGCGANCAAATTGTCTCAAAGTCCTCTTGATTATATGCGACGCCCCCACCCGAACCGCCCAAAGTGAAGGACGGTCGTATAACACAAGGGAACCCTANAACAGCTTGAACCTGCCTAGCCTCTTTTAAAGAATGCGCAATAGCACTTTTCGGCGTCTCGAGCCCAATAGACTTCATTACCTGATCAAACTGTTGTCTATCCTCAGCCTTATCAATGGCCTCCTTGGACGCTCCTATTAGTTCCACCTCATACTTCTCTAGCACTCCCTCCCTGGCAAGGTCTAGAGCGCAATTTAAAGCAGTTTGCCCTCCCATTGTGGGCAAAATTGCGCTGGGCCTTTCCTTTCGAATAATATTTTCAACGTTTTTCCACTGAATAGGTTCTATGTATGTAGCGTCTGCCATCTCAGGATCTGTCATAATAGTAGCAGGATTGGAATTTACCAAGATCACCTTGTAGCCTTCCTCTTTAAGAGCTTTGCATGCCTGAGCACCTGAATAATCAAATTCGCATGCTTGTCCAATTACAATTGGACCTGCTCCAATTATTAATATTTTTTTAATATCATTTCTTTTCGGCATATTATTTTATTAAATCCATAAATTCGTTAAATAAATATCTACTATCCTGAGGCCCAGGTGATGATTCTGGGTGATATTGAACTGAAAAAAAAGGTTTTCCTTTTATTTTTATACCTGCAATTGAATCATCAAATAAAGATGAATGAGTTATTATGATGTTTTTGGGAAGTTTTGATTTAGAAACAACAAATCCATGGTTTTGCACTGTTATTTCAACAGAATCATTTCCATGATTTTTTATTGGATGGNTTGCTCCTCTATGACCATGGTGCATTTTTTTAGTNAAAGCACCAAACATTAATGATAAAATTTGATGTCCNAAGCATATTCCAAAAATTGGAACTTCTATATTTTTTAATAAATCAAAACTACTTTTATATTTTTTGTAGATAGCTTTTGGATCACCAGGTCCATTAGAAAGAAATATTCCTTTGGGTGCCATTGATAAGATTTCTTTTACAGGGTAATTACAAGGGAAAACAACTAAATCATATTTGATAGATTCTAGTATATTCAAAATATTATTTTTAATTCCAAAATCAATAACAGCAATGAATTTTTTTTTTATATTTTTTTGGGTAAGGTATTTTTTTTTTCTATTTTTCCAACTATATATTTTTTTCGTTGAAACCTTAGTGGCTAAATCACAACCTTCCATTTTCGGAAATTTTTCTAAAATTGTTTTTAAAGTGTTTAATTCTTCAACTTTTCCTTTTGGAAAGTGAATTAAACAGTTTGAAGAACCAGAATCTCTTATATCTTTTGTGAGAATGCGAGTATCTATTCCGGTAATGCATGCTTTTTTATTTTTTATCAACCATTTTTCAAAACTAATTTCAGATCTATGATTAGATGGTGGTGTAATTTCATTATTAATTATACATGCTGACGCAAAAATTTTTTCGCTTTCATAATCGAATTTATTGGAGCCTACAATTCCAATATGAGGAAACGTGAAGGTTATAATTTGATTGTAGTACGATGGATCTGTTAAAATTTCTTGATAACCAGTTATTGAAGTATTAAAACAGATTTCCCCTAGATAATTACCTTTATGACCAAAACCTTTTCCAAAAAAATATCTTCCATCGTCAAGTAAGAGAATGCAATCGTTAAGATCAAATGGGGAAGTTTTTTTCATCTGAGGAATAATATACTCAGATTTAAGAATTTCCAATAGTCGAAAATTAAATTAAATAGTTTTCTTGATTTTTACATTTTTCTTCTATAAGGATTATTCTTTATGGATTCTTTAAGAGAAAATATAAAAGCTTGTTTAGATCAAAATCTTAAAAGTAGAGATGAAATAGCCACTTCTACAATCAGATTGATTTTAGCAGCTATTAAAGACCATGATATCCAATTTCGAACTAAAAAAGAGGGAGAACAGATATCTGACGAAGACATTCTAAATTTACTTCATAATATGATCAAACAACGAAAAGAAAGTGTTACTATCTATAAAAACGCTGGGAGAGACGATTTGATGCAAAGAGAAGAAAAAGAGATAAAGATAATAACCTCATTTCTTCCTCATCAGATTACATCTGATGAGTTGAGAGCTTTGATCGAGAAAACTGTTGAGGAACTTGAATGTAAATCAGTAAGGGACTTAGGTAAGTTAATAAACTTTCTTAAAAAAAAATTTCCTGGTCAAATTGATATGAAAGAAGTTGCTGATCATGCAAAAAAAACATTAAATGATTAGGAAAAGATTCTCAGTAGATGAAATTTTAAATGAGTTTAATAACAAATCAAATTTATCTGATCTGATTTCTCAATTTGTATCACTAGAACCTCGTGGAAACTCTTTCGTAGGTAAATGCCCTTTTCATAATGAAAAAACTCCTTCATTTAATGTTAACAATGATAAGGGTTTGTTTTACTGTTTTGGTTGCAAGGCCGGTGGAAATGCAATTAATTTTTTATCAAAATATAAAAATTATTCATTTCA
Organism: Gammaproteobacteria bacterium; assembly: GCA_002711495.1. Taxonomy (GTDB): domain Bacteria; phylum Pseudomonadota; class Gammaproteobacteria; order Pseudomonadales; family Azotimanducaceae; genus UBA9659. The sequence continues at coordinate 2,562 of PARM01000026.1, read as the reverse complement.
AGAATCTGTTAAATTTTTAGCAGAATTTGCTGGGATTAGAATATCAGTCGAAAATTTAGAGGACAAAGAAACAAATAACAGAAAGTACGAGATTCTTGAGGTTTCAAAAACTTTTTTTCAAAATTGTTTAGAGCAAAATGAATTTGCAATTGAATATTTAAAAAAAAGAGTAGGAAATGGTTCAACTTTAAAGAAATTTTGTGTTGGCTATTGTCCCAACGACAGAATACTCATCGATTTTTTAAAAAACAATGGTTTTTCTGAACAAGAGATTAAAACCTCAGATTTGTTAATAATAAATAAGGAAAATAAGTTTTTTGGTAGGTTTAGGAATAGAATAATATTCCCTATATATAATACAGCTGAAAAAGTTGTTGGTTTTGGTGGGAGATCACTAACAAAAGATACTAAGATAAAATATATCAATTCTCAAGAAAGTGACATTTTTAAAAAAAGTAATATTCTGTATGGTTTGAAACAAAATATTGAAACAATCAGAAGGATGAAAGAATTAATTCTGGTTGAGGGTTACATGGACGTAATTTCATTACATAATTATGAGATAAAAACTGCAGTTTCAACTATGGGAACAACTCTTTCGCGTACTCAAATATTAAAAATATGGAATCTTTGTGACATGCCTTACGTTTGTTTTGACGGAGATGAAGCCGGACAATTATCTGCTAAGAAAATAGCTATAAAATTACTCGAGTTTCTTACTCCCGGTAAATCAATAAAATTTATTGTTCTTCCTGTAAATGAAGATCCAGATAGTTTCCTTAAAGGAAATTCACCTCAAGATTTTGAAAAATTAAAACATTCTCATAAAGATCTTTCTGAATTAATTTGGGAAATTATACTAGAATCTCTTGAGGAAAATACACCTGAGTATTTAGCGTTATTGAATAGTAAAATAAATTCTTTCGCATCAAAAATTTCTGATAAAACAGTATCCGCTGAATATCATAGATTTTTAAGAAATAAAAAAGATCAATATATTTGGAATCTTAATAAACAAAACAATACATCACGGGTANTAAATCCAAAAAAAGCTGACAAATTTGTTAATGAAAAACTTCTAATAAACTTTATGTTGTTTGATGTCAAAATTTGTTCAGAATATTTGGAAGAAATATCTAAGCTTAAATTTAAGAATTCAGTGCTAGAAAACATAAAAGAAGAGATTTTATATGACTTTTCACAAAACAAATATAATTTAGACATACATTATAAAGAAAAAATCAATAGTTATTCTTCTGAATTATATGAAGAAATTGAAGATATTGGGAGAACACATTTAAAGAATCTCAGAGGTGAAGAAAAGTTAAAAATTTTTAAGGATATTTTAAACAACCTCAGACTTCCTTTTTTGGAAAATGAAAGAGATAAACTAAAATCAAAAATTCTATTGATCAAGGATAATTCAAACCAAAATCAACTCCTGAGAAGGTATGAAGAAATTCTTCAAGAGATTAAAAAAATAAGAAACAAACCACTTGAATAATATTCATTTAAAAGTATAAAAGAATTGAAATCTAATGACTGAAAAAAAACGAAGAAGACAAAAAAAAGAGTTAAGTGAAGAACCACTCATAGACAAGTCTGGTGAATCTATAAAAAAACTTATTTCCAAGGGCAAAAAACAAGGTTTTTTAATCAGATCCGAATGTGAAGAAATTCTTGGTAATGAAAAGTTTGAAGATAAAGATGAATTCTTTTCCAAGGTTGAAAGTCTTAATATCCAAATTTTTGAAAGTGAGAATGACGAGAATTTAAGTGAAGAAGATGAGCCTGAGAATTCAAAAGATACATCAGAAAAGGAAGAAGATACTGGAAGAACTGATGATCCAGTAAGAATGTATCTTAAAGAGATGGGAAATGTTGAGCTTCTTTCCAGAATTGGTGAAATCGAGATTGCAAAAAGGATAGAGAACGGTAAAAAAAATACTATTGATGCATTCTCAAAGAGTTTCATTTCTATGGAATCCATTTATAAGTATTTTGAAGAATATAACGAAGAAACAAGACAACTCAGGGATTTTATTGATTTAGATGCCACTTACAGATCAATTAACGGGGAACAAGATGATTTTGACGATTTGTCCATAAAAGATGAACAAATTTTCAATGATGAAGTGGATGAACCTGAAAGTAATTCTGGTTCTGAAAAAGATGAAAATAGTAATGAAGAAAGTGATGAAGAAACAGATTANAANTCAGATTCGCAAGACGAAAATAATGAAATCTCTGATTTGTCAATCCTCGAAAAAGAAGAAAACTTAAAACCTACTATAATCGAAAATCTCCAAAAATTTTCTAAACTATTTAAAAAATATAAAAAGTTAAGAGAACAATATATCGAATTAAAANTAAGTAATAAGAAGATTGACGCAAAAATTTCCAAAAAAATAAATCAATCAGAGGATACTATTTCGGATTTAATAAGGAATCTTTACATCAGTCAGTTAAGAATTGACGATGTTGTTGATGATCACAAAAACTTTAACTTTGAGATACTTATTTGCAGAAAAAAATTATATGATTTTGCTAGGAATCTTAAAA
>PARM01000025.1 GCA_002711495.1 Gammaproteobacteria bacterium | reverse complement strand
CATGCAAAATTATATACCCGTGTTTTTTTTGAGTTTTGACTGAAGAGATAAAGTGACTCGCATAAAACTAAATAAAAGCTGGACAAAAATAACTTTGTCCAATTTTTATAAATCTGCAGTGCTTATTTCCTCGTACAACCTTGTGCAAATACGGAAAAACTTGTACAAAGATAATAGATTTGTCCAACTTAAAAACATGAGAGGAGCGTCGATGAGTGTTACTGCAGAAAGCTTCGATAATACTAGCTATCTTTTAGGGGGAGATTGCTCTCCCGAAGCAGTTTTAGTTAGAGAAGCATTAGTCGCAAAAGGGTTAGAGACTCCGATGATTGGCAAAAGCCTTTCGCGTGAGGAGAAGTACAATAGAATAAAATCCGCCATGACCGACGTTGTCGAGGCTCTGGGCCTAGATTTAAATGACGACAGCTTAGTCGAAACCCCGCACAGAATCGCGAAAATGTATGTTGACGAACTGTTTGGCGGTCTCGACTACAGCAATTTTCCAAAGATAACCGCCATTGACAACAAGATGGGGGTTGAGGAGATGGTGAAAGTCGACAGCATCAGCGTGACAAGCACTTGCGAGCATCATTTCGTCACGATTGACGGCGCGTCACGAGTCGCTTACATTCCTGGGCACAAGATAATTGGGCTTTCAAAAATCAACAGGATAGTTCGGTTCTTTGCCCAACGACCTCAAGTTCAAGAGCGATTGACCCAGCAAATCCTCATCGCTTTGCAAACGCTGTTAGAGACCGACGATGTAGCGGTCACTATTGATGCCACTCACTACTGCGTGAAGTCAAGAGGGATCATGGATACAAACTCCACTACTCAAACCACAGCTCTTGGAGGTCTATTTAAAAACGATCACAGAACTCGAGCAGAGTTTTTGNGATAAAANGATTTCTAGNTCAACNTNGNGACANNCAAACGGCGAAGGTCTTCGANAGAAGGCCTNAAGNCTNTTTGGTCNATCAANATTGAATNTNACCNCCTCGCTNCCAACAAGTATCTGAGNTTTGAGTNGTGTCGATTGAAGAGACAAAAAANTTAGTTGGTCTTATTCGGAGAGCATCTNGTAGGGTGCTTNGCGTGCAAGTGCTTCGCGGTTAAAGTTTTTTGCGATGTGAAGTTAGTGGCTATGGAAGAAAATTTTTTACAAATAGAACAAATAAGAGCGCAAGAGAGCATCCTTCACTCAATCTGGAACTACCCTGAGGTCCTTGCAAAGGATCTAAGTCGGAAGCATGGCCTCGATCAGATGCGCATAATCCTGCCTCCTCATTTTATGTCTTGCTGGGAGCCTATCGAGGTTGATATATCTCAGTGCTTTTCGTGGCTTGAGGTTTGGAAAAAAATCGACGAACAGATCGGTATCAAAGTGGAGGATTACGAGCAATTTAGCCCACTCAGTTGCTATATAGAGGATTTCACAGTCGGACGTTTGTTGAGAACAACTTTGCCCGATTTTGAGCCAGCGCCTCAAAATCTATACGTGATTTTAGAGAGAGGTAGCTGAGCTCAAAACCGTGAGGAAGCTGATACCGCAAGACTGCACCCTTTTTTGACCAAAAGCTCCCAGAAAGGGAAACTTTTCGCGGAGCGATGCGCGGCGTCTTCTCGATGCGTATCTTCTTCCGACATCATCTCAATTATGAGTTCTCGAACAGACCCATGGAAATAAGGAAGCTGCCGCTCATAGTGCTCCACAACGAACTCCTCCACACTGGCAATAGTCGAAAACAAAAAGTTTTTACCTCCGACTACCGCCATGATCCCTAACACTCTTCCAGCGATAACCCATATCGGAGAAAAAATAGATCTATTCTCCGGTGTCAAAATGCTTTCAACGGCCGCTAGATGCCTCGACTCAACTTCAAGATGAGAGTTCGCAAAGGCCACAACCACAGAGTCTTTCGCGCCCCAAAGAATTCCCTTATAAATGTTGACCGCACCGACTTCTCCGGCGTGATCGGACCGAAGCATCGAAAGCTGATGAGAGGAGAAACCAGGTTTAACCGTTGTCACACAAAATCCTTTTATTTTAACCTTTCGACATCCGAAGGTTGCTGAGCCTCAAATTCGAACCGATCCCTAACCTTTCTAGCCACCATCATATAATTTCCACTAAGTTGGTTGGAAAGAAATAGAGAGCCTGAGAGAGGGTTCGCGGAAACTCCTTGCACACCGCAAGTTTCGAACCCATTTCTCCGAAGAATATTTTTGAGTTCGCTTGGCGTGACGAACTTCTTCCAAGAGTGCGTCCCCCGGGGAAGCCACCTGAGAATATATTCTGCCGCAAATTTATGTGCAAGGAGCGACCAAAAGGTCCGGTTAATTGTGGCCAAAAATACTAAGCCGTTCTGGCTGACCTTTGACACACAAGAAGCGAGGAATTGATCAAGGTTATCCACGTGCTCAACCACCTCCATACAAACAACCACGTCAAAGGCGCCGTTCTCCATTTGATCCACGCCTTGTAGGAGGTAATTTATTCCAAACCCTCTTTGATCGTCTCTAAGCTTGGCCGCTCGAATATTGTCGGGGGACGCGTCAATACCTGTCACTATGGCTCCAGCCTCGCCCAACCGATCAGAGAGCAAGCCACCGCCGCAACCCACGTCTAAAACCGTAAGCGATTTTAGGGAATTTTCACTGGAGGTGCCCATCCAACGGCTGGTCTCAACCTCAATATACGGCAGCCTGATCTCGTTGAGTGCGTGGAGCTTTTTCATCGGGCCGTTTCGGTCCCACCAATCTAATTTTGTTCCAACAAAAAAGTCGTCAGTGTCAACGAATCGCTGACCTGATGACAGATCGGTGCCTTGCCCATGTCTTTTCATCGATACAAATCCTCATAACACAGTTACGACAGTCTATCCCGAACAGACTTCTCGTGAGGCCTTGTCTAGTCTTTTTCAATAGCGTGGCGCAAAGCCTCTTACGGTAAGCCAGGATTTTTAAAAAACTTTATCTAATCTCTGAGCTTGCCGCTCATAAATGGTTTCCAGTAATCGAAAGGCTCCCAGATTTGATTCAAATCAAGTTTCGCTTGCAACGAATCAATGCCCAACTGTTCTGTGCGATAACGAAAAAGAAACGCCGACACTCTCATATTTGCCGCACAATGAATCCATACTTTTTTTCCTCGCAGCTGATCTAGCGCATCACAAAAATTGGAGAAATCGATTTCCTTAGGGTTGAGGAAATCTACAGGTATGTGGACATATTCGATCGAAAGGTTATGAAGTAACTCTGCTTCATCCTCTAGAGAGTTTTCGACGTTGTGTGGAGCTAAATTTATAACTGCTTGAAAACCGGCTTGCCTAATCAGCTCAAAGTCACTATCAGATGGTTGGCCAGACGTACTTATATTTTCGTCAATTTTCAAATAATTAAAAATCTGATTTAAACCCCTAGCGCCTGGCCTAAGTCCTAATTTTTTTCTGACAAGCGAAACAAAAAATAGAAAAGTGGTTTGCCAAGTCCGTATTTTAGTGGGTAACATCTAGTTCGCTCGAAAAAAATAATGTGATGTTATCAACGTAATCATAGCTGAGCTCTCCTATGAATTCGACATTTACGCACCCGATTCTTTCAGCAAAAAAATCACTGGCGCAATTAGGCCCTCCCACAAGGCGAATTGTCTTTAAATTTGAACATGCTTTCATTTCAACTTGCTGTTTATCGCTGCTCTCGGTTTCTATCTTTTCATAAGCGCGGAATTAGAGAATGACAATTTTTCCATCTAAGGCAGGACGATATTAAAACTAGGATTGAAATCATCAAGTCTCCGAAAAACGTTCAATACAGCAAGTGGGTTCCCCTGAATTTTTATATTGCCCTTCGCTATTTCGATTGGCATGCTCGTCTTTCGCAACGCAATCAGATCAAATACTTCCCGAGTCATAATCATTTCTGCGTTCGGGTCATCGTCAACTTTATCAGGGATGTTATTCAACACACTATTTTTTAATCGAAGCACAAAGTTCTCTTCAGTGTCAGTAAATCTAAGGTTTAGTGTGATTTCTATGTCATCTGCATTCTCGGGGTTAAATCTCACTCCCAAGAAGTTTAGAAACATTTCTGTTGGAACACTTGCAATTAAGTCCTCAGAGACAGTGCGAGCCTCTGATGGTAAAATAACCCCAACCCGCAACTCCCGCGCCGCTGACAAATAAAAATTCCGCCAGGGGCCACTCTCTGATTGGTATCCAAGTTGCTCATATGAATCAGCGAGGAGAAATCGGCCGGTGCTGTTTTCAGGTTTAGCAAATACTAAATGATTCAGCAATTCAGCCGCCCAACGATAATCACCAACCTCCAGCGCTCGCTTCGCAACTGTTATTAGATTTTCCTCGCCCCCCGCTAGTTCGAGATATTTGACAGCCCTGGTTGTTGGGTCCTGAGGATTTAAATGAGCCGGATTACCATCAAAGAAACCCAAATAAAAGTTGTAGACAGCACGCGAATTATGACTCACCGTTCCGTAGTAATCACGATTATAGAACTCGTTGCCGAGCGATGGAGGCAACTCAAGCTGATTTGAAATTTCTGTCGGCGTCAGCCCACGATTCATAAGACGGACTGTTTGATCATGGATATACCGATACATATCTCTTTGTTTTGATATGTAATCAAAACCTTCTTTGCGTCCCCAGCGCGGCCAGTGGTGGCTGCCGAAGACTATTTCTGCTCTTTCGCCAAAGAGTTCGATCGTATCGTTAAGGTGGCGAACCCAGATAAGTGCATCGCGAGTCTTCGCTCCCCGCAGAGTATATAGGTTGTGCATAACAGCATTAACTTCTTCGGCAACGCAGAGCGCTTTCATTTGGGGGAGATAGAAGATGAACTCAGATGGCGCCTCCGCGCCGGGAGTCAGCTGAAACTCGAATTCAACTCCATCAAGAACGAGTTTTTGACCTGTCTTTGTGATTATATCTGTCGGCGTAAGCAAGGTGATGTTTCCAACAACGAGACCTTTTCCTAAACCGCTGTCAACCGCACCCTCCGGAGTTTTAGACAGGAAATTTCCAAACATGTAAGCGGCGCGCCTTCCCATTGCGTTGCCCGCTATAACGTTTTCACTCGCCGCCTCCTCTACAAAACCTTCTGGAGCAACGTAACGAATCCTGCCCCCCGCTAAATCTTTTTCACTGGCTAGTGCCCTTACGCCACCAAAGTGATCGGCGTGACTATGGGTAGACAGAATTGCTTTTACCGGCCGAACTCCAAAATGTTTTTCCACAAGATCCATTGCCGCCCGAACGGTTTCAGTTGAGGTAAGCGGGTCTACAATTATCCACCCAGTATTACCCTCAATCAGAGTCATGTTTGCAAGATCATAGCCTCGAACCTGAAAAATTCTGTCAGTTATTTTAAACAGCCCGTGCAAAGAATTTAATTTAGCTTGTCTCCAAAGACTCGGATTGACCGTGTCTGGCCTCGGCTCGTCAAGATAACCAAACTCTGTCATGTTCCAAATGATCTTGCCGCTCTGATCCCTGATGACTAGCTTGTCTTCCTTGGCTAGCAGACCTTTCTTCGCGAGCGCGAAGTCCTCCAAATCGTCAAACGGTAATTTTTGCAGAACCTTTTCATGCATTTGCTTTGTGAATTCACTCGGTCCCTTAGCAGAACCGCCATCAGGCTCGACTGTCTCCGCCCACAAGCGATTCGATTCAACAAAGATCAAAAAAAGAAAAAAACAACTTACAATAATCCTATTCATATTGCCCCGTGCCCCGTTATCTCAAAAAAAAAGCTCTGCCTAAAACGAATCTGGTAATACTCTCCAAACGAGGAGAGACTTAAAGTTAAACTTGCTAAATGATTAGATTAAGATATATTCGCCAATTAAAGTACCCGAGTACGATAAATGCTAAGAGCACCGCTACATTTCGTGGCTTCAGTTTTTATAGCGACCGTCATGGTTATATTCCAGACCACTTCTAGCAATCTCATTTGGTTGTCATCGCTTAATATGCCAGTCACCCTTCAGATTGGGTTAAGCAGTTATCTGAATGACTTAGTTGCAATGAACCAGACTCAAGGAGTGCCTGTGCCACTTTTTGCGTTAATCGCCGCATCGCTCCTCATAGCTTTTTTATTTACAAGGATCGGTTTGATTTGGATCAAAATGAATCAAGTCCTTGCTTACTCAATTGCGGGAGGAGCTGCCATTGTGGCAATAGTCGTGCTGATGCCGATGGCGTTCTACAACCTTGATCTTCTGCCTGGCGCGAGAACTGTCATCGGCAAGATTTTCCTTGGGACGTGCGGAATAGCAAGTGGCTTATATTTTGGATTCGCGCTGACGCACAAAGAAAGGAAATCTCAGTTATGAAAAAAAAAATAAAATGCCTTGGGCTTTTCGCTTTTATATTTTTGTCCACAAGGTTGTTGGCTAGTTCTCCAGATTACAACTACGAAATCATCGCAGAAAATCTCGATCATCCTTGGGGAATAGCTGTGTTGGATAATGATGACTTTCTTGTTACGGAACTACGCGGAAAGTTAAGGCTAGTTAAAAACGCAACTCTAGTCGAAGTGGCTGTAAAGGGGATCCCGGATGTTCTTTTTGCCGGCCAAGGTGGGCTTTCTGGGATTACACTAGATCCTAGCTTTTCTGAAAATAAAACAATTTACTTAGCCTTTTCCAGTCCAGACGCTAACAGAAAAACCAATACACTTGAGGTAGTGAGTGCCANCTTTAANGGTACGGCAATCACGAACGTCAAAACCATTTTTCGAGCTTCTCCTTCCAGAAAAACCGCTGCGCANTACGGCGCAAGAATGGTTTTTCTTGAAGATGGAACTCTGCTTATTACTTCTGGCGATGGATTCAACTACAGAGAGCAAGCTCAATATCTAGATAATCATTTCGGAAAGATCATTAGGATCAACACTGATGGTTCTGTACCTTCANATAATCCTTTCACAAACGACTCGAATGCAAAGCCTGAAATTTGGTCNTATGGACACAGAAANCCCCAAGGAATAGTGATTATCGACGGGAAAGTTTTCGCACACGAACACGGTCCGATGGGCGGTGACGAACTAAACCTCATCGAGCCGAAAAAAAATTATGGTTGGCCAGCAATTACGTTTGGAAAAGATTATATTGGGGCTTTAATCTCACCTTTCACCGAGAAAGACGGCATGGAACAACCACTAAAATATTGGATCCCCTCAATNGCACCNTCAGGCATGACTTTTTACGACGATGATTTGTTTACTGATTGGAAAGGGAGTCTCCTTATTTCAGCTTTAGTTCCNGGTGATGTAAGGAGATTAACCCTAGAAGGAGGTGTTATCGTTGATGAAGAAACCATATTCTCTGATCTCGGTAGAGTGCGGGATATTGTAACTTCGAAAGACGGCTCTGTNCTTNTAGCGACTGATGGCGCGGATGGNAAACTTATTCGAGTAAGGCCAAANTAGCGAAGCGCAAAAACCGGCNAGTCTGGTGCGNAANCANGAACAGGTGTCGATTAAGCCANGNCGCTACGCGGAGCAGACAGACACCCTGACTGACTTAAATGATGGGNTCTTACTCCTCGGATCACTCCTCTGAGGAACAAGGACATTTGCCTCAGGGAAATATGTCATAACATTGCCTGGCTTTATATCAAACACAGCAAGCACCAAGCCGTGCATCTTACCGACATTGCTTTCAACATTTACCAATTCGCCTGCTTGCATACCCCTCAACCGAACATCCTGTTCACTCATAAAGAGCACGTTGCGGTGGGTTTGGTTCCTGTATCTATCCGCTTCGTCATAGACAATCGTATTAAATTGACCCTCGCTCCTTACGGAAGTTAAAACCAGGTCTTTTGTCTCTGACGATCTGGCAGTCCAGTTAGTCGATCTAGGCACTCTGAAGTGCGCTTTCCCATCCACTGTTTTAAATCTTGGTTCATCGACTTTTCGACCAGAAATGTGAAATTCCTGCTTGCTCTGGTCAATCTCCGCTAATTTTTCAAAACCAGGGACTATCTCTGATATAGCCAAACGAATGTTTTTATGTGTTAGAAACGGAGAGAAATCAACATTGCTCTTGTCTAAGACTTCAATTGCGATTCGCGTCACAACCTCAACCTCAGAGAGTAAAGAATCAATCCTATTAAACCCCCCGTCACTCATTCTCAGAAAATTAAACATCGATTCTTGAGTGGTCGGTTGCTTTTCTTCGTCTCTGACTCTTATAGGGAGAACTATGTTTTCTCCGTCAACTCCGTTAAGGTGAGTCTCATTTAAGGTTGAATTTATCATCACCTTGAAGGGGATTTTATTCAAAGCACTTTTAGAAAATTTCGAATCAGGGTTTGCCGCATGAAGGTTGCCTCCAAGAAGAAAGGCAAAGTCTATCTCTCCCTTTTCTGCTGCTTGGACACAAGCGAGCGTATCCATTCCGGTACTTGTTGGGAGATTGATTTCATATTTTTGCTCAATGGCTTGAAACATTTTGTCTTTCAGAGCAGGGGTGAAACCCATTGAGCCCACCCCTTGCACATTGCTGTGGCCCCTGAGGGGAAGGAGGCCTTTTCCTTCGCCGCCTATCATCCCGCGAAGAAGGGCCAAATTTGAAATTGCTTCAATGTTTTCTGTTCCATTCATATGGTGCGTTAAACCCATACCCCAAGCAAAGATCGTTTTTTGAGAGGCCAAGTAGGCTTCGGCAACTTGTTCTATAGTTGTTCTCTTGACTCCTGACTCCCTAATGATCGAGTCCCATTCAAGGTCGGTTATGAATGCAAGAAACTCTGCAAAACCATCGGTATGATCCTCGATGAACTTTTTATCTGTGGCCTCATTCTGTATCAGATACTTTGCTACGCCCGAAAGTAAAGCAACATCGCCACCGACGTGTGGCTGAACAAACAATGATGCAACTTCATTGCCGCCAGCAATCATCGATCTGACGTTTCCCGGCGAGGCGAATCTAACCAATCCATTTTCTTTTGCTGGGTTAACTACAATAACTTTGCCTCCCCGTTGCCTGCATTCTAAGAGGACTTTTACGAACCGGGGATGATTAGATGCAGGGTTTGCTCCTAACACAAAAATTAGATCTGCCGAATACAGATCTGAGTATTGAATAGTTGCTGTTCCCGTGCCGATTGAATCAGTTAATCCCACCCCAGAGGCTTGATGACAGTAAAAAGAACAATTGTTAACGTGATTTGAGCCGAAAACTCTTGCAAAAAGCTGCAAGACGAAAGCAGCCTCATTTGAAGAGCGTCCCGAACCATAAAAAAATGTTCGCCTTGGCGAAGCATCTCTCATTGCATTTGAAATTTTATTTATCGCCTGAGAATAACTAAGAACCTTATAGCGATCTTCTCCACGAGCTTTATAAAGCGGCAAGCCAAGACGACCCAGGTCAGTCAATTGTTTACCAGACAACTGATTCAATTCGTCGATCGTATTGTGGCGAAAAATTTCTGCGGGTATTGGAGGTTTAATATCACTAGTCTGCGCTTGGATATTTTTATTGCATATCTCCAAGCGATTACTGTACTCGTTATATAGCCCACCTTTTTGTCCACCGGTTCCGAAAGCGCAAGCTTTGCAAGCATTTTTTGATCTCACTGCGCTTGCGAGGTTAGCGGGCCCTACTTTTTGGGCACAAGCGAGGACGTATTGAATCGCCTTGAATCCACCGGCAGTCTTTTGGTCACCACTCATTTTGCGTCTCTGATATATCTTGTGTCCGTTTTATGATAACGAACTTATCTTTTCTAGAAATCAGAAACAACTCATTTGGCACCCAATCGGTAAATAACGCCACGATAGCTACTACTAAGGTGATGAGATCTCCAAACTACCAGGTAGTGATTTTTTAAAAAAGGTTAGCGTAAACCAAATTTAACATTTGTAATTTGATTGTTTTCAGCCACGTGGTTTGTTAATTTTTCGTTTTAGTTTTATTATTAATACGTCGAAGCACTAGAGGTTGAGAAATGCCTGAAATCAGTGGATACGGAGCTCCTGCGAGCGCGGCCCTGCAAAGATCGGATAGCAGCGCGAGCAGTGCATCAGCTAAGCCAGATAGTCCCCAAACGATTACCGAACGGGGTGTAGAAGTTGTCCTTTCCTCTCAGCAAGCAAGAGCCGAAGCTGAAAGCTACCAACAATTGAATAAACCCATCCAAAATATTGGCAGACCAGAATTATCTGAAGCGGAACAAGAAGTATTAGACGACATAGAGTTTGAGCGGAAAAACGCCGAGGTAGTAGCAGAAAAACCCGATCCCTCTGTGCTAAATGAACGAGAGCAAAAGAGTCTGGAAGCCCTCCTTTAAATTGATGAAGTTATGCTCAGTTAGTGTTGACGACCATAGAAAGCACTGTCTTCTCTAGATAGCGTACCCGAGGTCGGATAAAGGCATTTTTCTCGTACGCTTTCCTGTAGCATCAAAGATAGCGCCCGCAACTACTTGAACCAGTGCCTTAGGACCAATCTGTGGCGGAATTGCTCGGCCAGCCGAGTTGACTAAATCTTTAGAAAATATTCTCTTATACGTTTGTCGACCCTCCTTAACTAGTTGATCAACGCCGGTACCAATACCGTCAGTTGCCTTAGCGCACCACCTTCGAAATAAATCGATTTCTTGGATCGCCTTAGATTTCTCTTGGAAGTAATTGCACTGTTTCTCGGAGCGGGACTCCAGCGCAAAACCGATGGTCAAAACAAACATGATCATTCCAAATGAACGCAGTATGCGCTCCTCATCTAATCCTCGAACCGTAGGTTTTTTTGATAGGATAAAGCCTAAAATATTACAAAAGGTAAATTTTGAATGATCCCATCTAGATTAAGGCAAGTGCAGCTTTTTTCTGGTTCTCTAAGATTTCTTGCAAATCAACGTCCACCAATTCGCCATTTCTAACCCTCCATTCACCGCCAACCATGACCGCCTGCGCTCGATGAGCGCCTGATAGAACAAGAGCAGCTAGGAGATCATGCGCACCAGCAAATCTCAACTCGTCCGTGCCAAACAAAGCCAAATCAGCGCAGGCGCCCTCTCTTATCTGTCCGATATCTTCCCTGTTCAGCAGACGAGCCCCCTCTTTCGTTGCCAATTCCAGTGCATCAATGTGACTAAATTGTTCTGCACCTAGCCTTAGCCTCTGGAGGAGATAAGCCTGCCTTAGTTCCTGCATCAAATTCGAACTGTCGTTAGACGAGGAACCATCAACACCCAAGCCTACTGCAGCACCAGCCGCTCTAAGCTCTTGAACAGGGCAGAGCCCAGAGGCGAGCATCATATTCGAAGAGGGGCAATGACATATACCGGTCTTGGCACTACCGATTCTTTGTATTTCCTCAGGCGAGAAGTGAATTCCATGAGCTAACCAGACTTTAGAAGAAAGCCAACCTACTCTCTCAAGGTAGTCCAAGGGTCGACAACCATATAACTTTTCGCAGAAAGAGTTTTCGCCGGATGTCTCAGCAAGGTGCGTGTGCAAGAGCACTTTTTTCTCAAGTGCCAGCTGAGCCGAAGCAGACATCAACTCTTCGGTCACGGAAAAAGGAGAGCAAGGAGCGAGAGCTATTTGCAGCATTGCACCTTCAGAACGATCATGCCACTGGTCAATGAGCCTTTGGCTCTCCTTCAGGATAACATCTTCGGCTTGCACTACATTTGATGGGGGGAGCCCGCCATTTTCTTGGCTTAGACTCATTGAACCTCTCGTTAAAACCGCACGAATGCCCAGTGATTGGATTTCTTCTGCCTGCACGTCTATCGCTCTATTAAGCGCCTCAGAAAAAACATAATGATGATCGACCGTTGTAGTGCAGCCAGACAGTAAAAGCTCACAAACAGCTGTTCTAGTGGAGGCGCGGACAGAGTGCTCCGTTAAATTTGACCAAACCGGATACAAACTTGCTAGCCAAGGGAACAATTCTTTGTTCAGCGCAGCGGGAAGGGCACGAGTTAATGTTTGATAGAAATGATGGTGGCAGTTGATAAGACCAGGAATTAAAACTAACCCTGACGCATCATATATCTCGTCAAATTCTGCTTGGGGAGACTCCTCCACGAGCTCTAGTATTCTTCCCTCTGAAACCAAAACACCGCGACTCGCTTTATTTTTATTTCCTGTCCACGCAACCGCTGGATCTTTTATCCACGTAACCAAAAGGGGAATCCCTGTCAAATTTTAATTCGGCTCATCTCTTTAGCTTCAATAGCAGCAAGAAGCCTAAGCGCCCATCATTCAAATGAACATGGTTGATGGTATAATGAACCGTCTTCATATTTTGCACATATAAAGCTTAGACGAATAGAGATAATTTGCGTTTGCCAAAATAAACAAAAGCTAGCAAGAAACAGGAGTACCGGGCGATGGATTTTCTTTCTAGATATTTTGAGTTTAAGAAACACAACACTAATTTCAGCAAAGAGATATTGGCTGGAATAGCTACTTTTCTTTCCATGTCCTATATCACAGTCGTCAATCCGTCTATTCTCTCAGAGGCAGGCATGGATTTTGGTGCTGTATTTGTTGCAACTTGTCTCGCGGCCGCTTTTGGATCCGCGGTAATGGGATTGCTAGCAAACTATCCTGTCGCACTCGCCCCGGGCATGGGACAAAACGCTTTTTTTACTTATGGTGTGGTGATTGGTCTTGGTCATACATGGCAATCTGCCTTGGGTGCTGTGCTAGTCTCCGGCGTTATTTTCATTATCTTAAGTATTCTCCCGGTAAGACAGTGGTTAATTAATGCCATTCCTCGAAACTTAAAGCTTGGAATAGCCTCTGGCATCGGGTTTTTTCTCGGTTTTATTGCCCTTAAAAATGCGGGCATCATAGTCGAGAATCAGGCTACTTTAGTTGGGTTGGGGGACCTCACCAGGGTCGGTCCGATTTTATGCCTCACCGCATTTGTTCTGATTGTTGCTTTAACTGCGAGGCGAATAACCGGCGCGGTTGTTATTGGGATTTTATCGGCGACTATGCTTGGGCTTCTGACTGGTGACATTCCTTATATGGGTATCCTCTCGTCGCCCCCGTCTGTTGCGCCCGTTTTTTTCGAACTTGACCTTGTTGCTGCGATAGATATATCAATGCTGACAGTAGTCATAACAATGCTGCTAGTGGACGTCTTCGACACAGCAGGGACCCTGGTTGGCGTATCAAATCGTGCCGGCTTATTGGATGAAAAAGGTCACCTGCCAAGGATAGAGAAAGCACTCATCGCGGACTCTTCGGCCACGATGGTTGGTTCCGTTTTCGGAACATCATCAACAACTTCTTATGTTGAAAGCGCAGCCGGTGTAGAAGCTGGCGGCCGAACCGGGATGGTATCTGTGACGGTATCGATCTTGTTTCTGCTTTGTCTTTTCCTCGCACCCTTAGCAAAAACAATTCCTGCCTACGCCACAGCGGCGGCCCTGCTATACGTGGCTTCAGTGATGGTGAACGCGCTCGCAGATTTAGATTGGGATGATATCTCTGAGACAGCCCCCGCAACCATCTGCGCTCTGAGTATGCCGCTAACTTTTTCGATAGCAGACGGAATCGGGCTCGGATTTATCACCTATTCAATAATTAAAATTCTTTGCGGCAAACTCGGCGACTGTTCGGCACCAGTGTTGATCATATCGCTCGTTTTCCTCTTAAAATTTTTGTTCTTGTAGAAACACTTTTTCTAGGTTGGAAAATTACTCGAACAATAACGCATTCACACTTGAGGGGAGGCCGCCACCTCCTGTAGCTGCCGCCATTGCGTTTCAGCACCTTTTGGCCATGGCAGGAGGGATTTTGACAGCGCCTCTTTTAATCGCATTAGGGATGGGGCTATCAACCTCCGAAACAAGCTATTTGATTTGCTCAGCGCTGGTCATTTCAGGCTTTGCAACTTTCGTGCAGATCAATCGCACAGGGCCAATAGGCTCGGGACTCCTAAGCTTACAAGGCACTAGCTTTGCGTTTGTCGGGCCTCTAATCTTCTCCTATCAAATTCTTATTTCGGACCAAAGCTCTGAAGAGGCGTTGGGAGTCATTTTTGGTTCGACAGCCCTTTGTTCTCTAATCATGCTCACGCTTTCTTTTTTTCTGAAGCACCTTAGAAACGTTATTACGCCAAACGTCTCTGGAACTACTATATTGCTTCTCGGCATTACGCTTGTTCTCACTACTTTACAAAACCTAGGTAGAGAGTTTGACAGCGCAGGAGGTTTTGAGGGCAGTGGATTCGAGATAGTTATCCTTTCGGGCGCAGTATTTGCGAGCACCATTTTAATTTCTAGATCAAATAAGACGTGGTTACGTGTCGGCAGCATAACGTTCGGACTAATCTTCGGTTTCAGTATTTCATTATTTTTTGGCTATGTAGACCTATCTGGTTTAGAGAGCACAGAAATATTTTTCATTCCTGAGATCGGGAGATATCCGATCTCAATAGACCTTCAGATAATAGCAATATTACTGCCAATATTTTTAGTCTCTACCATGGAATCAATTGGAGATATCACCGCCACAAATGCTCTGTCTGGTTTGAAAACGGGAGGTTCAGCCTACTGGCTTCGTTTAAGAGGCGGAATCGCTGCCTGCGCCACTAATTCTTTCGTAGCCTCCCTTTTTTCCACATTTCCTAATACGACCTTTAGTCAAAACAATGGAGTCATAAGGCTAACTGGGATTTGCAGCCGTCACGTAGGAATCTACGCGGCCGTATTTTTAATAATTCTTGGTTGTGTACCATTTGTTGCTAATCTATTTCAAACCATCCCTCCATCGGTA
>PARM01000024.1 GCA_002711495.1 Gammaproteobacteria bacterium | reverse complement strand
AGGTCAAAGCCTATGACTTTAATCACATCATGTACCTCTATTTCGCCTTGCCCTTGGGTGGGCTTTGTCATAAATTTTGGCAAGGTGCTGGAAATCTAAATGTGTGTAGATCTGGGTTGTCCCTATGTTTTCATGGCCCAGAAGTTCTTGCACAGCTCTTAAGTCTTGACTAGATTCGAGTAAATGAGTAGCAAAAGAATGCCGGATTTTATGAGGATAAATTTTTTCTGCAACTCCTAGTTTCTTACCCCAAACTGTTAGTCTTTTTTGAACATTTCTCCTACTGATTCTTGTACCTCGATTGCTTAAAAATAATGCTTTCACAGACGTGTTTTGATTTTTCCTTACTTGTCCTCTGCGCTTCAACCATTTTAGCAAGGCTTCCTTTGCCTTCTTTCCAATCGGGAGTATTCTTTCCTTATTTCCTTTACCTAATACCACTAAACTTGATTCTGCTAACGATACGTCTGTCAGGTTAAGCCCTACCAGTTCCGAAAGCCGAAGCCCGCACGAATAAAAAAGCTCTAACATAGCCTTATCGCGTACCTCGAAAACAGTATTGCTGGAACCTTTAAGTATTTTAGTAATTTGGTCAGGATCGATGGTTCTTGGAAGATTAGATTTATTTTTTGGCGATCTAATATTTTTTGCTGGGTTAACCTTTATCTCTTCTATTTCCTCGAGAAAGTCAAAAAATGCTCTTATGGCCGATGTTTTTCTCTGGATAGTTCGGGCCGATAAGCCCTTTTTGAAATCGGAAGCGACGAAATCTTTAACATCTGCACCAGTAGAAGTCTCGAGAGTTCTGTTTTTTTGCTCCGTGATGAATTTCTCTAGCGATTTTAGATCTCGCTGGTAGCTTAAAACGGTATTCTTTGCCAGCCTTTTCTCCACAGACAGGTGTTTGAGGAATGAACTTATTTTTGTCCTGGGACTAAAGCTTTTCATTTCGGTTTTTTAGATTTTTCGGTATCAACACAGAGAGCATATCAGCCAGAAACTCTAGAAAAAAAGTTTCTTTCCTCTCAGAGAAATATTCTGGGTTTTCATGACCAAGGTTAAAAAGAGCGATATCTTTTTGGTTGTCCCTTATTGGTACAATTGCAAATGACTTTGCTCTCTCAGATTTTTGGAAGAATAACTGTTGCTTTCGTCTTTTAGAGAGTGGGCCCAGGATTGGTGCGGTAGCCTTAAAAAGTTTTAAGACATCTTTGCTTAGAGAGCTTAGGTCTTTGATCTGAACAGAAGAATTTATTTCTGATCCATTTTTTCCTACTATAATCATTGAATACTCACACCCAAGATGGCTATGGGTTCCTATGTGCAGGGATTCAAAAAATTTGCCTTGGCTATCACCTAGAATTACTTCTCTCAAAAGGCTTTGTGTCTTTTTGAATATAGCGGCATTTTCATTAGCGTTTTTAAAAAAGCTAAGAATTTGTTCCTGAGCTTCCCGTTCTCTCTTTTTGCTTATTTCAAGTTGTTTTTCTATAAGAGAAATTGTTCCTTTATCTTGGTGAGGNATNCTCAATGNCTCTANAANTTCTTCGTGGTCAATNAAAAAATCTGGGTTTTCNCTAAGGTATTTCCCGATTTNTAANGCTTNCAANNCATCCCTCATGTTTCAAATACCCCTTCGTAAACTTTCTTAGATGGGCCAGACATGNTNAGCGGTTTTTCGAAGCTATCCCAAATAATACTGAGGTTTCCTCCTGGTTGACTTACNAAGACTTCTGNGTCTAGTTTTCCTAATNTGATTCCGCACGCAACAGCNGCGCACGCCGCAGTTCCACAAGCACTAGTTTCCCCAACGCCTCTTTCAAAGACTTTNAGATTTAGCTGTGTTCTTGATATNAGCTCCATAAAACTTACATTTACCCCGTCAAGAAAACTTTGATGACCACTTACCGCTTTCCCGATCTCAGTTACTGGAAAATTTTTTAGATTACTAACTTCAACAACCGCATGAGGATTCCCCACACTTACGGGGATGATAGCCAAAGGTTCCGCGTTATCTTTTATATTTAAGAGATAATAATCTCCCTCTTTTTTTAAAGGTGAAGGCTGAAATCCTTCAAGGTTGAAATCGGGCACTCCTATTTCAACGGAAATATTTGTGTCTTTTTGTAAGGTGCATTTGATTAACCCTCTTTTCGTTTGAAGTTTTATTTCTTCTCTTGAAGTTAAACCTTTTTCCCGAACAAAGGTATGGATACACCGAGCACCATTCCCACATTGCTCTGCTTCGCTAGCGTCNGCGTTAAATATCCGATACAAAAAGTCTGATTCAGGNTCGGTAGGNGCGCTAATAGTTAACAGCTGATCAAATCCGACCCCNGTTNTNCTGTNAGCCATTNCTCTGATTAAATGGGAGCTCAAATCAATCTTTTGCTCTATCATATCGATAACTAAAAAATCGTTTCCAAGACCATGCATCTTCCAGAATTTAATCTGCATATGAAATTCTCACGTTGATCTTAGATTCTCCAAGCTAAATAGATCTGAAATTGTTTCTCTGTCTCTAATACAGAAATGGGCTTTATCTGCNATTAATATCTCAGCCGCTTTAGGNCGTGAATTATAGTTTGANCTCATCGTNAANCCGTATGCTCCGCAATCTAAGATTGCCACGAGATCTCCCTCAATAATGCTTAAGGATCTTCCATTTGCCAAAAAATCACTTGTCTCACAGATAGGGCCAACAATTTCCCAATCTAGTGCCTTTGTTTCCCGGCGTTTCTCCACTGACACAACGTCATGCCAAGATCCATAAAGGGCCGGTCTTAAGAGATCATTCATCCCCGCATCAATTACTGCAAAATTTTTCTCGCCATTTCTTTTAAGCAGAATTACTCGAGACAAAAGTACTCCNGCGTCGCCCACAATAGATCTTCCAGGTTCTAAAATTAATCTCTGTGGTANGTTTCTCATTGACTTTTTTATATCACTAGCAAANTTNTCCCAATTAATAATTTTTTCATCNTTGTACCTAATTCCTACACCNCCGCCNATATCGATATGAGAGAGAGTAATNCCTTTTTNTGANAACCTTCCAACAAGCTTGATNAGAATATCTAGTGCGGCCCGAAAAGGNTCAACCTCGGTTATTTGAGATCCAATGTGACAGTCAACGCCAACTACTTGCAAATGCGGTTTTTCATGAGCGAGTTGAAAGAGATTTTCCGCATTATCTATATTTATGCCGAATTTACTTTCGGCTAAACCTGTAGATATGTATGGATGTGTCTTTGCGTCTATATTCGGATTTACTCTAAGCGAAACAGGCGCAATATAACCATGAGAGCTTGCGATCTGAGCGATCTTCTCTAACTCGGCGGCTGATTCAATATTGAAACAACGAATTTTTTTGTGCAATCCTTCTAAAATCTCCCAGTCCTGTTTTCCTACACCTGAGAAAACTATTTTAGCTGGGTCTCCTCCCGCCTTTAAAACTCTTGCGAGTTCTCCTCCCGAGACGATGTCAAAACCCGCGCCTTGTCGAACTAAAAGTTGTAGAATGCCTATATTAGAATTTGATTTAACCGCGAAACAAATATCGGTTGGTATCGAAGAAAAGGCCCGCTTTATTGTAAGAAAATTTTCAATGATTTTTTCTTCAGAATAAATGAATGAGGGTGTTCCGTATCTTTCAGCCAGTTCTTTCATTGAGACCTTGTCAAAAAAAAGCTGATTCTCTNTTCTACTTAACATGCTTATTCTCTGATTATCTAGGGCGTTGTTTTTCGTTCGATGAGGTTCTCTTTGCCGAGATTTTCTGTTTCAGGCAAATAAAGAGGCCCTGTCTGTCCACAAGAACTGATTGCCAATAGAAGTAGTAATATCAAGAAACGGATTGAGTACATTTTGTTAATTTTTAATTGCGCGCTCGAATTATACTTAACCTTTTTTAAATCAAGAAACTTTAATTTCTATGAATACCGAGAAAAACTTGCTTATTAATAGTGTTGAATCCGTCAGAATATTTAGGCATCAGGGCCTCTATCAACCAGTCTTTGCTTGGCTTCTTTTATAGAAAGCTCTATATTATTTGGAGATGTCCCACCATAACTGTTTCTAGAATTTAACGACCCTTCTAGTGAGAGGATCTCGTAGACATCGTCATTGATTAGTTTGGAAAACGATTGGAATACTCCTAAGTCAATCTCAAAGAGAGTGCAATTTGATTGAATTGCGTGCTGAACGATTCTGCCAACCGTTTCATGAGAGTCTCTAAAGGCCATGCCTTTCTTCACGAGATAGTCAGCTAAGTCTGTCGCAGTAGAAAAGCCCTGCGTGGCCGCCATCGACATCTTATCGCGATTTAACGATATTTCTGGAATTAGGAGAATAAAGGCTTTTAGACAATTTTTTATTGTAATCGCAGTATCGAAAACGGGTTCTTTATCCTCTTGGTTGTCTTTATTGTAGGCGAGTGGTTGGGCTTTCATCAGTGTCAAAAGATTAAACAAAGCTCCGTAGACCCTGCCCGTTTTACCCCTAACCAACTCTGGAACATCCGGATTTTTTTTCTGAGGCATTATAGATGAGCCTGTGCAAAAGCTATCTGGCAACGAAATAAAATCGTATTGAGGCGTGGACCATAAAATTAGTTCTTCGGCCCATCGAGAAAGGTGCATCATAAGTAGACTGGCGTTAGAGCAAAACTCAATAGCAAAATCTCTATCGCTAACTGCATCCATAGAATTTTTCGATACCCTTTCAAAACCTAATATCGAAGCTACTTGATCTCTGTTGATTGTGTATGAGGTGCCTGCCAACGCTGCTGAGCCTAGCGGCAAAACATTCATCCTTTTTCTGTAGTCGTTGAAGCGGTCTATGTCTCTATCGATCATTTCAAACCATGCCATCATATGATGTGCAAAAGAAACTGGCTGCGCTACTTGGAGATGCGTGAACCCGGGGAAAATTGTCCCGGTCTCATTTTCTGCAAACTGCAGTAGAACACTCTGAAGATTCTCTAGGCCATGAGTTATTTGATCGGTAATGTCTCTCAGATACAAACGCAAATCAGTGGATACCTGATCATTGCGGGACCTTCCAGTATGAAGTTTTTTACCAACCTCCCCCACTCGTTTGATTAACTCGTTTTCGATATTCATATGAATATCCTCAAGTTGAATGGACCAAGATAGATCCTCTCGTTTTATATCTTTCTCGATACTCTTGAGACCTTTGATTATGCTCTTTGCTTCTTTTTTTAATATTATGCCCTCAGAAGCTAGCATTTCTGCATGAGCAAGGGAACATCGTATATCGCAAATCGCAAGGGTTTGATCAAACTTGATTGAGGCTGTGAATTCTTCTACAAATTCGTTGGTAGTTTCGGTGAACCTTCCCTGCCAGGGCTTTTTGATTTGTTTACTCAATATTTTGACTCTCTTTAAGTAATAGGATGATTATATCAGCTACACACTAAATTCGAGTGAAGAAAGGCTCCTAAATTTTTATCAATAGATGCTCTTAATGTTAACATCTAATAGTCTTTGATATTTCTGTTTGAAAATTTCATGAAGAACTTAAAGATCGCTACAAGAAATAGTACTTTGGCGCTTTGGCAAGCCAACTATGTAAAAAGTCTTCTCTTAGCTAAATATAATGATTTAAAGTGCGAGGTTATTCCTTTAACTACACAAGGTGATCGAGACAAAACATCGTCGCTGAAATTCATGGGAGGCAAAGGCGCTTTTGTTAAAGAGCTTGAGTTGGCCTTAATTGATAGAAGAGCAGATATTGCGGTTCACTCAATGAAGGACGTTCCTGCTGTGCTCCCGGATGAGCTAGAAATTGCCTCAATCACGCCTCGGCAAAACCCGTGCGATGCTTTTATTTCCAACAAACACGGACATTTATCCGAGATGCCTGATGGAGCTAGTATAGGCTCTTCAAGCATGCGGAGGTTAAGGCAGATTGGCCTGTTATACCCTACTCTTACGTTTTCGGATGTCAGAGGGAATATCGAGACTAGGTTAAAAAAATTGGACTCGGGAAAGTACGACGCGATCGTTTTAGCCGTCGCCGGAATCGAGAGATTGGGGTTAAGCCAAAGAATTTGTCAGATTATAAGTGAAGACGAGTGTGTTCCAGCTTCTGGTCAAGGAGCGATCGGCATCGAGATTAGGAAGGACTCGGGTGAAATAAAGCAATTAGTTGCTCCTTTAAACGATAAAGATACCTTTACCTGCGTATCTGCTGAGAGAACAGTTGCCTTAGAACTAGGNGCTAGCTGTGANCTTCCAATCGGTATTTTNGCTTCGGTCNCTGGNAATAACTTTAGCCTTNANGTGTTTNTAAGTGATAGCCATGGCAAAAAAATTATCAGAGAATCNATATCCGGTAGTTANAAAAATATTAGCGAAATNATTAANNAACTATTAGCNACGCTAAGAAGAAANGGCAGCGAGGAGATATTAAAGCAAAAAAGTGNCTGANATGANGGANTGCGTATTATTGACTCGTCCGGAGGGAGAAAACGANNTGCTNGCATCGAAGNTGGCNAGCTCTGGATGGAATGTTCTTATTAGGCCAATGCTTAAAATCGAACGNTTTGCTCCTGAAACTGACTACCTTAGTGACTTGAGTATTTTTGATAAAATAATTTTTGTCAGTAAAAATTCTGTTAGACATGGGATGCCTTTAATAAAAGAAAAGTCGCTGCGAGATCCTCATAACAAGATTTGGCTCGCTATTGGAAAAGGGACCGCCACTGAGCTTCAAAAACACGGTGTCGTCGCTGAATTTCCAAATCAATCAGATACTGAGTCTTTGTTAAACCTCGAAGAGTTGAAANACCCTNGATTAACTCGAATATTAATTATCCGNGGGGAAGGGGGACGCGATTTATTGGAAAAAACCTTAATTCAANGGGGAGCTAAGGTCTCTTTGTGNGAAGTCTATCGAAGAAGGGGTCTTAGCTACAANGATTTAGATATAATGCCCTCTGGCAGCATTTTAACCTCAAANAGTTTAGGCGCTCTAAAGTCGCTTTTGTCAAATCTNCCTGATTCTCGAAAACGTTTTAACCTAGTAGTCCCGTCTAAACGAATCGCTACTGTAGCTACAAATTTTGCTTTCGGCAGCGTGACGAATTCTGAAGGAGCTTCCGACGAAAAATTATATGAGGCTATTATGAGTTTTAGGCGCGTAACTGATAAGTAGGGTAAAAGCTCTTTAAAAAAAGTAGAAAAGATTGTGTGGATTGTCCACACTCAGGACGTAAAAATATGAAGTGGTTGATAGTTGGAAATTTTTCTATAGCTCTGATTTCAATTTTCATTAGTGCGTTTGTATTCAAAGAATCAAATCTATCAGATTTCGATGCCTTAGAGCGACGAGTCATCATTCAGGAGAGCGAAATAGACGAGCTAANTGTCACCCAAGAAAATTTGAGAGATGCGTTAGAAGATAAACGACACCTGCTAAAAGAGATAGAGGTAAAACAAGATAGTCTTTCTCGTGACGTAAATTTACGAAAAGAGGTTGTTGATAAAGAGATTTCTTCTATAAAAGAAAAAATCAAGAATGATCCTGAAGTAGTTGCATTGATACAAATCGAACAATTAATTCGACTTGCGAATCAAAAGTCCTTGTTTGAACGAAATCTTGCTGCAGCGATAATGATGATGAAAGAGGTGTCTATAAGATTAGAAAAGAACAGCACCATGATTTCAGATTTTGAGGTGATAAAAGAGGCTATAGAGGCTGATATTGATCTTTTAAAAGAAAGNGATTTGGTTGACATCTCTGTTATTTATAAAGAGATAGGCGATATTATGAACGAGATCGCCTTTTCGACATTTACAGTCAATAAAGAAGAAAATCTTGGGAAGGATGGAATTCTAGACGATTCGCAATTGAGCGTTAAAGATTCTAATACTGACTCGATTTTTCNAAGTGTTTTAATGAGCGAGTTGCGCAAGTTGGTTGAATTTGGGAAATTGGACGACGGATTCAAACCGGTTTTTTCCGTCAAGGAAGATTACCTGTTGAGGCAACAAGTTAGTATAAACCTAAATATCGCCCAACTATCTTTATTGAGGGGTAATAATGTCACATTTCAAGAATCTTTAGCAGAGGCAAAGGAGATTTTAATCCCTTATTTTCAATTTAATGAAGAGTTGAAACGNATTTACNAAGATATAAATGCTTTNAATGACATTATCATTGAGAAAAAGGCNCCGTCTTTATCAAGGTCTTTGGCTTNTGTTAGAAAATCGATTAAAAAAGTAACTGGGNTCGAGTTGCAATAAAATGATNCGGTTTCTGATAATTTTTTTGCTTATTTTTTTTTCAGCCTCTCTTCTTACTGTATTGATTGAAAAAGACGCAGGGTTTGTGCTCCTTAGTTACGACAATTATTTTTTTCGAACTAATATATGGTTTTTCGCCGTACTTTTTTTAACAAGCTCCTTNGTGCTATATGTTTTGATCCGATTTGTTCTTTTCGTACTTCGATTATTTAGAACAGATAGTATTGATTTGGCTGATCGTAACTCTAAAAAATCAGATTTTGGTGAGATAGAAGAGGGTCTCCTGGCTTTTCTTGATAGTGATTACAATTCGGCAGCCTCCCATTTAATAAAGGTTAAAACTAAAGGATCTCTGCGGGGTGTTATTAGTCTCTTCGGTGCAAAGTCCGCAGAGAAGATAGGGGACACTGATCTTCAAAGNGATTTTCTAGGGCTTGCNCAGAAAGAGANTAAAAAGATAAAGNAAAGAGCAGATTTATTAAAAGCTCAGATAGCNCTAAATCGCGGAGAGCCCGATTTTGCCATTGAGAGCTTGGCAAAAATAAAAAGCCAAACGAAACTTTCAATCGAGATAAAAATGAAAGCATTGCTTGAAGCCAAGCGATGGCAAGATGTCTTTAAAAACCTTTCGCTGATTGAGGAGACAAAAGATCGACTATTTTTCGAGAACAAAGCGGCTTTACTGGCTCTTAATGATAATAAGAAGAAAGACGAATTTTTAGGTGAGATATTTAACTCTTTGAGTAAGGAACTAAAAGAGAATCCAGAAATAATTCTTGCCTATATTGAAGTGCTCAAAGAAAAGCTACATGGAGAAGCGATTCTCATCTCTGCACTAGATAGTGATTTTGATTCTCATTTGATGAATTGTTATTTTGAGATTTCAAAANAAGACCAAGAGANAATAAATAATTTAACGCGCTGGGAAACAACTCAACCAAAGAATNCTCTCATACCTCTTCTAAAAGGNAAGACCTANGAAGCCCTTGGAGAGGATGTTNTNGCTGAAGAGTNCTTCACTAAGAGCAAANATCTCGGTAATCCTNCTGCTAGTCACGAGTTGTTNNGGTTCTTCGTAACACGAGGCAATCTAAAAAAAGCGAGGCAACAGANAGGNGCACTCTGAGACTATTTATCATCAAGTCCNTNATCTCGGNGCAAANGAGAAGACGTCAGAAGACATGTTTTCNTNCGGCATTCCTCGATCCATAAAAGAATCTANTGTGGNGTAAACCATNCCNACNCTTCCNGAGACATAGATGCTNATATTAGTAAGATCATCGAAATCCAGCAANGCAGCCTCGCCTACCAANCCCACTCTTCCTTGCCAATTCAACGATNTGTTGGGTTCACTTACNACCGGTATGTAGTGAAAGTTAGAATATTTCTCGTCCCAAGTCTTACAGAGATCATCAAGATANAGATCATTCGATGAGATAACTCCCCAGTAAAGGTAGGTTGCCTGCTCAAACCCATGAGGCTCCAGAAACTCTATTATACTTTTCATTTGTGTNATCCCAGTACTNGCAGCAAGAAGAATTAATGGTCGAGTNANAGGTTTNTTCACGTAACAGTNCCCGAGNGGAGCTTCAATCTCGATGACTTTGGAGGAATCAATAATTGATTCCACAATTTTTGAGTCTTCTGACTCTGGTGTGGGTTTGATATGGAGTTCTATCTGCTTCTTTTTTTTCGGGGAGTTTGCTATTGAAAAAGGAAATTTTTTCTCTGGTGTTACTATTTGCAAATATTGGCCTGCAAAGAAATTTAAACCCTCTCCTTCAGGAAAGGACAAGATTATTTTTCTGGTATCTCCCGGGTATTTTTNAACTGAATTTACTTTGCAACGATAACGGCTTGACATGACTACTTTCGTTTCATAGAAGCAAAAAACTCCTCGTTACTCTTTGTTTTTTTCATTCTTTCGAGCAGAAATTCGATCGCAGCAAGGTCATCCATTTCATGTAAGATCTTTCTAAGTATCCAGACCTTTTGAAGCTCTTCTTCTGACATGAGAAGATCTTCCCTCCTTGTTCCAGANCGTCTTATGTTAATAGCAGGGTAGACCCGTTTTTCAGCAATTTTTCTTTCTAAATGCAACTCTAAATTGCCNGTTCCCTTGAACTCTTCGTAAATTACTTCGTCCATTTTGGAGCCGGTGTCTATCAAGCACGTTGCAATTATTGTTAAGCTTCCTCCCTCCTCGATATTTCTGGCTGCGCCGAAAAATCTTTTAGGTCGTTCAAGGGCGTGCGCATCAACTCCACCCGTTAAAACTTTTCCTGAAGCAGGTATTACCGTATTGTAAGCTCTGGCTAGACGAGTTATAGAATCCAAAAGGATTACTACGTTAGTTTTCTTTTCTACCAGTCTTTTAGCCTTTTCTATCACCATGTCCGCTACCTGAACATGACGGGAGGGCGGCTCATCAAAGGTGCTCGCTACAACCTCACCGCGCACTGATCTCTGCATTTCAGTCACTTCTTCTGGCCGCTCATCTATAAGAAGGACGATTAGATGGCATTCAGGGTTGTTGCGCATTATAGATTGCGCTACGTTCTGCAGAATTAGGGTTTTACCGGCTTTTGGAGGAGAGACTATTAATGCTCTCTGTCCCTTGCCTATAGGCGCTGTAAGATCTATTATTCGAGCAGTAAGGTCTTCGGTACTTCCGTTCCCTGCTTCCAGAGCAAGAGCTTCATCCGGGAAAAGAGGGGTAAGATTTTCAAATAAAATTTTATTCTTGCTATCAGACGGATCATTAAAGTTGATCTTGTCCACTTTTAACAAAGCAAAATATCTTTCACTATCTTTTGGAGGTCTTATCTTTCCGGATACAGAGTCTCCGGTTCTTAAATTAAACCTCCTAATTTGACTGGGTGATACATAAATGTCGTCCGGTCCTGCCAAATAGGAGCTATCTGGAGATCTAAGAAAGCCGAAACCATCTTGAAGGATTTCGAGTGTTCCATCTCCATAGATAGATTCGCCTGATTTAGCATGTTTACGAAGGACACTCGCTATTATTTCTTGCTTTCGAGACCTGCCAAGGTTGTCCATCCCCATATCATGGGCGATTTCTAATAATTCAGGTATTGGTTTCGTTTTAAGGTCAGTCAGATTCATAGATTCCCTTTTCAGAGATAGTGAAGGTTTAATTTAGATGGATATGATATTTCTGCGAACTATTTCTAAGTTAATTCTTAGGGGAGGATGCGAAGCTTTCTCGTTTCAATTCATGATGTTTCTTAAGTTATACTTTTATTTTCCGTTGTCAACCCTTTTATTTAAGTCTCAAAACTTCCTGCTTAATGAGTCGCTTTATTAATTTAAATATTGCTGTCTAAAAACTCCGTCAATTGCGATTTTGATAGCGCTCCGACCTTAGTAGCCTCAACATTTCCATCTTTGAAAAGCATTAGGGTAGGAATTCCCCTTATCCCATATTTTGGTGGGGTAGCCTCATTCGCATCAATGTCTAGCTTGCATACCTTCATCTTGCCGTCATATTCTTTTGCGATTTCTTCTAATACTGGGGCTATAACTTTGCATGGACCACACCACTCTGCCCAATAGTCAACGAGGACGGGTGTTTTAGCGCTCAACACTTCTTCCTCAAAAGAATCGTCAGATACGTGTTGTATTTGAGACATTTTTTTTCCTAATTTTTTCTAAGATAGTATCCTAATCTGAGATCACTAAATAAACAATATAATTCCGAGATAAAGTATGGCTTTAGCCGTAACTTAGATCTTGAGCAATCTCCTTAGCAAAATATGTGAGAATTCCATCGGCACCACTGCGCTTGATCGCAATCAGAGACTCGTGAATAGCGTTTTTTGGTAGCCAACCTTGGTCAACAGCTCCTTTCAGCATCGAGTACTCTCCGCTTACTTGATACGCGAAAGTTGGAATCTTAAATTCCTGTTTGATTCTGTAAATTATATCTAAGTAAGGGATCCCAGGCTTTACCATCACCATGTCTGCTCCTTCTTGTATATCTAAAAGCACTTCGTTAATTGCTTCGTCCGAGTTGCTGGGGTCCATCTGATATTGCTCTTTTGAGCCACCCCCTAAACTGAGTTTCGAACCGACAGCGTCTCGGAACGGTCCGTAGAAGCTAGAGGCATATTTAGCTGAATATGCCAGAATCTTCGTGTTCTTAAACTTTTGTTTTTCTAACTCCTTTCTTATTGCGCCTATTCTTCCGTCCATCATGTCCGAAGGAGCTATAACATCAGCTCCAGCTTCGGCGTGGCTCAGGGCCTGCTTTGTTAGAACTTGGAGAGTCTCGTCATTATCGATGTTTCCAATATCGTCTAATATTCCGTCTTGCCCATGGCTTGTATAAGGATCTAAAGCCACATCGGTAATTACTCCGACGTCATAATTTCTCTTTTTTACTTCACGAACTACGCGCTGAATAAGTCCACTGCTATTGAATGACTCTTCCCCAAGTGCTGTCTTCTTTTTTTCGGATATCACTGGGAAAATTGCTACGGCAGGAATTCCCATTAGCTCAACCTCTTCTATCTCTCTTAGAATTTTTCTTTCGGGGATTCGTTCGATACCGGGCATGCTATCTATTTTCGATTCATTTTGCTCTTCAGTCACGAAAATCGGATACACTAGATCATTGACTGTTAAATCATTCTGTCGCACCATCCGCCTGCTCCAATCATTTGTTCGTAGCCTGCGAAGACGGGTTTTTGGAAAGCTTTTAATTGCTTTGAACATTCAAATCACCTTGATATCTTCGGGTTTATGTCCTCTGATCGGGCATTTTGCGGTAACCGATTATGATTTGCTAGCTATCTCGTTTTCTAATTTGTTGCTGATCTGTAACAAGCACATTACCGTGAGAAGCAAAAAAGCAAGAATTGTCCACTGAGGAATACTAAAACCTAAAAATCTCCAGAGAACCTCAGAGCAACTCCCATCATTAAGGATAATCATGCGCAGAACTTCGAAAATGGGAAATATCTCTAGAAGATAATCCAAATCTGGGCCACAAGAGGGGACCAAGTCTGTCGGCAGGCTTTGTAAATAGATTTGCCTACCTGCAAGTGCTCCGCCAATCGAAAAGAAAAGGACTTGTAAAACAGCATAGCATAGAAAGCCTACTCTACCTGGATTATGCATTGAGGCGATAAGTGCGAAACTGCCTCCAACAGCTATGCAGGCTCTCTGAAGCGTACACAATGGGCATGGGTCTAGGCCCTCAACTAACTCTAAGTAAAATGCGAAACACAGTAATAGAGCACAGGTTAGAAAGACAAGAAAACTCATTCGTTTACGATTAATCTTTTTTATCACACTAGCTTCCATTGTCAGGTTTTCAATGTCGGAAATTTTTTTTGAGCCATCCCGAGGCAAACTTCATTAGTTGGGGATAGAATAATCTAAAATCGCCATTGAGTTCTTTTTTCATTTTAATTATTTTTTCTGGTGCTTCGATCATCGGAGTTCTCTCGTTAAGTCGTTTATGGAGACTTAAGCTAGCTTCTCTTAAAAACTTCTCATCTTTGTAGTTTCTTAGAGAATTCTTTTTCAGCATTATTTTAGCAAGCTTCTCCGCTTCTCCGGGTAGACTTTTAAATGCTAAGACATCCTTTAAAACTCTGTTTGAGAAAAGACTTAGTGGCTCGTCGTAAAAATTATCCCAAGACAACGCTAAGAAATGATCATAAGCGATATCTGTCATAATTCCCCCGATTCTTGTGAATCTGTTTCCAAACCTTGCTCTGCTTAGTTTAGTCAATAAATGGTGATCAGTGTACGCGTCGACTGCTCTGTGAAATCTTATTCCTATTTCAACCTCGCGATTATATTGGCCAGAAAGCTTACCTTTTACAAAGTCTCCCAAGAAGCTGCCAGTACAAAGATTTTGACTCTCATTTGATAACGCAAAATGGGCTAAAAAGTTCAATCTCTCAATTACTCTAATACTGGTAACTATCTACGAAGTTTTTCAAAAAAGCGTTAAAGTCCTCGTGTTCGTCCGCTTCTAGCTTTCTAGCTTTCTTGTGACTTTCCTCCGTAATGTTTTTAAAAAACTCTAACTCTTCTATATCCAAGTATAAATCAAGATAATGCTTGTGATTTTCTTTTGATCTTCGAAGGCCAAACTGAAGAAAACTTAACTCTTTTTCACTCATTTCCTTAAGCATTTTTCCGCTCGGGGTCAGTTCGGGATCACTAACTAGTTTTGAGATGGTTTGTAAGCTTTCCTGATTCCTTGAGGATTTTTCTACTGTATCAATGAAATTTGCTATTTCTCGAAGTTGTTTCATGATTTGGTTTGCCCAAGTTTCTAAAGTTGTTTCCTTTGCTCCATCTCTTAGGGTTAAGCCTTTATCCCTTCCATTGAGAATTGCAGCATTATAATTAAAAGCATTGTCTTCCAATCTTTTTCGGTTGTCTCTTGGACTCTCAATTAGTAAGCAAAATAAAAGGAAAATATCTAGAAATCTGATTTGCTCTTCACTGATTCCTAAGGGAGTGAAAGGATTTAGGTCTAAAAGG
This sequence comes from Gammaproteobacteria bacterium, assembly GCA_002711495.1. Taxonomy (GTDB): domain Bacteria; phylum Pseudomonadota; class Gammaproteobacteria; order Pseudomonadales; family Azotimanducaceae; genus UBA9659. The sequence continues at coordinate 1,249 of PARM01000024.1, read as the reverse complement.
CGAAGTTCAACATACTCAACTCCATTTTGAGATAACGATAAAAGAAAATTTTCTCCACTTTCTACCTTGCGCTTGGCTCTTATTGTTGTGTAGAACTCGGCTTCGCTTTGCAATAGGCTTGAACTAATTTGAGATTTCTTTTTCGAAAATTTTTCGTAGCCTTTAAAGTTTTTTTGAATTGCCGCCTTTAATGACGAAACATATTCTGCCAGTCCATTATAAGAGACTGTGACATGTTCCGATTGCACACCGCTTTTATAACCTATATCCGCCGACCGAAGAGATGTTGAGTTGGGTGCGAACATTGTTTCGCGGTCATGAAATTTTATTAGACCGTGATTTCTGCTTTGGACAAAAGACTTGCAGGTAGCTGGAGAAGCTCCGAACAAATAAGTTAGGAGCCAAGAGTACCTTCGAAAATTCCGCATCAAATCAAAATATCTTCTCGACTTGTATTGCTTTATCTGCTCCCTTGATTTTTCTATTTGTTTAAGCCATTCCCAAAAATATTGATTAAAAGAAAAATTATAATGAATTGCACAAATTGTTTGCATTTCTTTGCCATACCTTTCTGCGAGCCCGGAGCGGTATAAACCCTTTAATCTTCCGAGATTTGTTTGTCCGAAATCAGCAGTTTTTATTCTGGATTTTGGTGGAAGTTCGCAGGGCATGCTTGGAGACCACATAATCTCATTTTTTAAATTTTTTGCCATAAACGCATGAATTTTTTCTAATTCGTTTAAAACAGCTGCCGGAGAATCATGAACTGAGGTAATTAATTCTGGTTGGGCTTCCGCGAAATCAGCTGTGATAAATGGATGAGTTAAAATATTTCCCAATTCTTTAGGTGCAGGCCGTTCTGATATCCTTCCATTTTCCGTAACGCGAAGGGTTTCTCGCTCGATCCCTCTGTTAAACGAGAATATATTTTTCAAATTAGCATTTTCGCCTGCACTTTGGGTTAAATAAGTCAGCTTTTTCATAGGGATAAATTTAAGTGGAGTGGGCTTGTTTAAAACGTTTTATTTGCCTGCGTTGTTTTTTTGACGGCCGAGCTACAGATTTGCTTAACCGATTAAATTCTCCGAGCTTTTTCGCCTCGTAGCGAGCTTCAATGCTTTCTTGGGTTTCTTCAAATAGTTCGTAGGCCAATTTTGCACCTTTCCTTTCACTGGAGATCTGTTTGACTACTACGATTTTCTGGAAACTGCCGAATGATAACCCTATTTGGTCTTGAATAAATACTGTT
>PARM01000023.1 GCA_002711495.1 Gammaproteobacteria bacterium | reverse complement strand
CACCCCGAGGGGCTTGGTATTCAACATTCCCACTATATCGAATTGCGTAGACAAGGATTCAAGCAAATTTATCCCGTCATCGAAGTAGTTAAACGAACTAAAAACGGCGAGCTCGTCACAATCATTGCTACTGACTTGTTGGCGCTTGGATATAACCAAAGCTCTGGCCAGGCCAGCAACCCATTTACGTCCGAGGNCTGGCTGACGTTTATTCAAGCTGACTATGAGGCCTGGTATTCGCCAACTCTAATGCAGAAATTGGGGATTATCGAGGGCGAGTCACTGCTGTTGGCGAGCGGCCACCGATTACCCCCGGCTAAGCTTCAGACTCAGGACCAGCAGGGTGAGAGGGTATTCATGGATGCTGGCGCTGCGCTGAAGATCCTGGAACTCAAGCGTTTCTCGTATCTCGGTGTTGGCAAAATTAACAGCGAGCAAGTAAAGCGCCTAAGAGAAGAGCTACCTGAGGATTTGGTGCTGATCAAAAACGAACAGGCGATCGATCTTCGTCAAATNACTGAGAGTCTCCACACGAATCTCAACGCACTTGGTTTTTTGTCTTTCGTTGTTGGCATGTTCATCGTATTCAACGCAGTGAGGTTTGCGTTATTGAGTCGACGCTCAACCTTAGCGACNCTGCGAGAACTTGGGGTAGACATGTCCNAAATTGCGACCGTGATTCTCGCTGAGAGNTTTTTTATAAGTATCATAGGCGCAGGCNTTGGCCTCTTTATTGGCACCTGGTTGGGAGCGGAAATGCTACCTGCCGTCTCAGCCTCGCTGGAGAACCTGTACGGGGCAAATCTGCCGGGGAAGATTGAGTCTAGTTTACCTCTATTTCCAACCACCTTAGCGATGACTATGATTGGTGTCGGCCTAGCGCTCGCGCTGCCACTATATATGTCAGCAATGCAGGTGGTAATAAGTGAGAGAAATCAGGCCTATGAACTTCGGACTCTGCGGACGGCGATCAAAATCTCAGCGCTTGTAGGAGGCACCTTGATCTCACTTGCCGCATTTGGTCTCAGGCTTGTTGATAATGTTGAAGCTGGCTTCGTTGTTGTTGGCCTCGTTATGTTTGGCGGAGCGTTAATGCTCCCAATATTGATAGTAAGCGTTATTGATCTAGTAGCCCGAGTCGCGCCCAGGGAATCGCTGCTGTTTCGGTGGTCGGTTAAGGATGCGCTGCTCCAGCTACCAAACCTTAGGATCGCGTTGATGGCACTCCTATTGGCCTCGGTGGCAAGCATTGGTGTTACCTTGCTAGTAGGCAGTTTTCGTATCGCCTTGAGTGATTGGTTAGAAATGAGGTTGTCAGCGAATATCTTCATTGCNGGAGANCCAANAGAGCGCCTCACCGATCTGGAATGGGTGGATGATGTCCACACGCGCTATGCGAAAGATATAAGATTCGGGAGCCGACCAACCTCCGTTTTCGGGGTGACGCCTTCTGCGCCAGATTTTCGTGATCTACCAATACTCAAGTCAACTCCTAACGCTTTAGCGCGCTGGCGAGCTGGAGAGNCAACCGCTGGTGCNGTGCCAATATTAGCCAANGAACAATTANATTTTCTCGAAAGTGTTGATCTNGGNCAGGTGATTTCTCTNAATTCACAGCAATTCGAAGTCGTTGGGTTTCTTCACGACTATGGNAACCCAGAATTTTCGTTNTGGCTACCTGAGGCAGTCGCGCGAACCCACTTCGATCGCTTGCGAACNCTCGGTNCAGCTATATGGATTAACACCGATATAGAGAATGCTCGNAACGAGTTGAGANGTCTCGGGTTCAGATCCGGAGATTGGCTGGANCAGGATNGGGTCAAACAGATCTCATTTCAAATCTTTGACCGCACATTTGCTATAACTAACGCTCTAAATACGCTAACGCTTTTGATTGCCGCTCTCGCGCTGCTTTCTGCTNTGATGGCAATAAACCAAAGTCGTCTGGTTGAATACGGGCACTGGCGCGCAATGGGAGTCCNNTGGATNGAGTGGTTTTATGTGTTNGGAATACCGCTTCTTNTAATGGTGCTATTAACTTTGGTGCTAGCNATACCNTTGGGTTACGTGCTGTCTTGGCTGCTGATCCANAAACTAAACGTGATTGCATTCGGTTGGACCATGCCGCTTGTTTGGAGCTGGCTGCCTTTCATCAACCTCGCAGCTTTCAGCACGGTTGTAGTAGGAGCAACGCTCATGCTTGCCCTCATCCAAACGCGTCGCAGCATGAATCAAGCGGTAAGACAGATGACCGGAGCCGGCGCATGAGANTNCTCTGGATTACGCCATCGCTTCTTGTTTCCCTAGTTTTTTGTGTCGCCAGCCTAGCCGAGGACGCCTATCAGTTGCTGCGCAGTGATCCGAGGGGCTATGCTTTGGTCGAGCCGGACAAAGACTTAAGTTTTCCAATCGATCACCTGCCGCATAAAGAGTTCAAGATTGAGTGGTGGTACCTCACCGCAAATTTAAAAGATGAATCAGGGGCGGACTACGGGGTTCATTGGACGCTGTTTAGACAATCAATGAGCCCGAAACCGGANCCTGGAGGTTGGCAATCGAATCAAATTTGGATGGGCCATACTGCAGTCAGTCTGCCGGGCCAGTTTATNTATGAACAACGTTTTGCGCGNGGCGGCATNGGTCAGGCAGNTNTTAGGTGGGATGATGANGGACGTTTTTCAGCATGGCTAGATGANTGGCGCTGGCAGGCAGAAACCCGAGACCTATTTCCAGCCAGCCTCGNTTTTACCAGTCAAGAAGTCTCGATACAAATACAGATGAGCGCAAAAACTCCCCTGATACTGCAAGGAAAAGATGGTTACAGCCAAAAATCAGAATTAGGTCAAGCCAGCTATTATTACAGTCAGCCCCATATCGAAATCAAGGCGACAATCTTTTTTAATGGCGTTGAAACCTCGCTTTCAGGTCAGGGGTGGTTAGACAGAGAGTGGAGCTCACAACCCCTTGCACCAGATCAACCCGGCTGGGACTGGCTATCGCTTCACCTTGACGACGGACACGCCTTGATGGTCTACAAACTCAGGCAGAACGGCCGAGAAGATTGGGTGAGTGGCAGTTGGGTCGATCCCAAAGGTCAGGCGATGACCTTGGGGAAAAAAGACGTAAAGTTCGAGCCATTGGAATACGCGACGGTAGAGACAGCGGAGGGCAAGAAGTCTTTACCTCTGGTATGGATAGTCGAGCTGCCAGCAGAAAAAAAGTCATGGAAGGTTTCCGCCATCAACTCAAANCACTGGTTAGACACCGCATTCCCATACTGGGAAGGACCGATGGATGTGATTGGCTCAACCAGCGGNANAGGGTATCTCGAGCTGACAGGATACTAAGTCCNAAAAGCTNNANTCTGATCCNCGCGCTAGACAANAAAAANGGGCTTTGCCAGGGCAATTATGAAAAGNAAGAGNAAATATAGCGNNAAGCTTAAAAAGCGTATTGATTAAAACCNACTACTNAATCCGATAGATTCACTATCGTTTAAGTGTTTTCAAAAGCTCNTCTACCTTTTTATCAAAGTTTTTCTCACTGCGTAAAGCGTCTTTCACACATGCCTTGAGATGAATTTTTAGTACCTTGCCCTCCACCGNAGCGAGNGCNCTTTTTACGGCCCTTATTTGATNTAGAATATCTATGCAATATTTTTCTTCTTCAATCATTTTTGTGATACCGCGAACTTGCCCTTCGATTCTTCTGAGACTTGGCAGTTGTCCTTTGTGATTAGGGTGGCTCATGTTAACTGTACCTTGGAATTACATAGGTAAATAAGGTAGCAAAAAGAAAAATCGCGAGAGACACGGAATGTAGATGTCTCGATCTGTTTCGAGACTGCACGCAAGCCTCGCCAAGCTCAGGATCTGCCGGGCAAGGCAAACTAGATGCACGATAGTTAAGGTAGCCCGATATAATTATAGAAACCAGCGCGGCGAGCGTTATATATATTTTNTATTGGGACAGTGNAGGTAGCAAAGGNAATGCGCTAACCAAGCCCGCCAGAGATGCCCCCGCGCCGATAACAACGAACAAGGCGGGAAGNGCACAACATATCAGGGTCGAAGACGCCAAAAATAAAGTAAGAAAATTTACTGCTTTGTTACTCATCTTCTGCTCACTCTAGTTCAATAATATGCATACTCGTAGCGTTCTGGCCATTGACTAGGATCCTCGCCTTGATTTGTTCGAAGTCAATATGAACATGACNNGGNAACGCAATCAAGATTTTCCCGTTGCTTAAGTCTACGTCCAAGCCTATTACCTCGGGATCTCGTTTGAATGATTTTTCTATTCCCCGGGCGCAAAAATCGCAGACCATTCCGAGTACACTAATCACCGCTATTTGACAATCCGATAATCCTTTAACGAATCTATCAAGCCTATTTGAGTCCAATTGAAGCCTCTCTCCATCAACGAAAACTTCATGCAGATGCTGGAGTTGGTGCCCGGCTGGCTTTTGCGATGCCTCACTTGCCCAGCCGNNGTTTTCAAAAAGTGCTACTAGCCAGATGAGTTTTCTCATGTGTTGATCTCAAAACCTATGCATTAAGTGGATGTCCCATTCGGCTCGGTCGCTATACCCAAACTCTAGAATGGTGCTGCCCTTTAAAAATTTTATTACGGGAAGAGTATGCCACTCATCCTGCTCCCGATTTTTTCGGGTTTTTAACATCAACCATGTATGGAGATCACCGTAGTCGCCCAAGTATGGGGCGAAACCGACCTGCAAAAATTTATCGGTAAAACTCAGCGTATCAGATACCACTCGCTTGANTCCAAAACCTGAGTACCAACGCCTTGTTTCCCAATCACCAAGAACACCATAAAAATGATTTTCTATNCCNTGCATGCTGATTCCAGTTTGAAAATAAAAATTGCGCTGAGACTTAAGGGTGTTCTTGCGATTTAGAAGATANGTGAATCTAACGGATAAATTGGTCGCATTTTTGGCTTTGTCCTCATGCAGCTCTGCACCTAATGAGTATTTGTGAGTCGGAGAGTAATGGTAATACACCGAACGCTTTGCGTAATCGTCAAANGCCATCAAGGTGGATCCTCCCGGATATGAGACGGGTCTCGCCGAGATGCTCGAGGAGAACAGATACAATACAAAAAGAGCAATCCTCATACCCATGGGGGGTATCCTAGTATAGATGTTCATGATGTCAAGAATTTTACCAAGAGCGAAATCGGACAGATAACAAAACGCTGCAGGATACCGTCTGAAATTGTAGAACCATGTACAGCGAAAATAAAAAAAATAACTCAAGTGGTTGGTTTTTATGCCGATTATGTCACGGTGCCCGAGTAATATATTTGACTCGAGCGCTGTCCCCGTGCGCTATTTGAGATAGTATTAAAAGATGGTTAAGAGCACTCACAAAAAACCTCAGTTATTTTCCCTGCTTGTCCGACTTGATAGGGGACGCCTGGAATGGTCTAGCAAGCCTCAAAATCGTAAACGCTCACAGGGACCTGCGACTAATCAACCTTAATCTCGTCTACAATGACTCCTTTTTTAATTTTTCTTGTTATGAACCAGGTCACTAAGGAGGCGAACTACTAAGTTTAAAAAATATAATGTTTGTATGGAAATTGACCATCTATATTTTTATAACCTCTGGGCAATAGGATTTAAACGTTCTGGTAAAACGATCCTCACTCTCTGAACTCTTATAAACTCCAACGTAAACGCTATTCCCCCATCCTCGAATATATTTGAATTTGCACGACTCAAGAAATGCTAAAACTGCAGACGAATTTGACGAAAACGCAAATAAAAAAAACGCAATTGAATTCCTTAATATTTTTTTTACCATGCCGAACTCCTTTTTAGGTTTAAAGGAATTCAAAGGCTCATCCGAACCTTTCTCTTAGAAGCCATAACCTTTCTTGGAAATAACGATTCGCTTAAATATCCAGACTGCAGTTGAAAATGTCAACCTCTGAGGTTTCTTAAACCTTTTTCCATAAAAAATTTTTGAGCCACACGTTTAAGTACATAAGCTTCCTTCGTGCCTCAAAACTGGCAAGTACGGTTGTTGAGCTTTAATGACATGTTGTAGCACAAACATTAATGGCACCAATTTTTGGCACCGCAATACGGTTAGGACGTCCGAGCACACTAGATCGCGGTTTAAAATCTCAGAGGCTCAATATTTTTTCTCCTAAATTTTTTGCAGGTTTATGAAATCCGCCCTCTAAAGTTCTAAAATCCGTTGTATAGCCCTCCAAAGATTTTTTTAACTCGTCGGAGGAGTTACCCAAAACAGAAAAATTAGTGATTGAAAAGAATTTACCAAATCTTTCTTCCCATTTGCTCCCACGAAAATTTTTTACATGCTCAATAGCGTGCTGATCACTTTTATAAACTTCATATAAAAAGGCTTTGTTTTCGGCATCGAAATAATACTCGTAGATTAGGGTGCCTGGTTCGACGTTTAACACATTTTTTGCAATCTCATGGGAAAATGCCTCGGCCTGCTTTTTTTTGCCCTCGTTTACAGACAGATCCAACATAAATAATATGAGATCAAGTTCCTCGGAGTCATCAGCCACGGAACTTAACGATAAAAATATGATTCCTAACATAAGGTATTTCATTTCTCCCTCCTTGCTTTACTTCTGTGTGAGAACTTTTTGGAGCAGCGAACTTAGCCGACTTGGCTCAAAGAATTCGCAAGTAGGAACAAAATCATAAAGGGCAGGCCTACAGCTATATAACCTATCAATATGAACTTTAAGTAACCTGATTTAGCTTTCTTTACAACCTCATTCGATTCATCGCTCATAAAAAGGCCCTTCGTTTTTTACATTTTTCATTAATTAGGTATAAATCTAATCTCAACACACCAAAATTACCAGGCCGAAAAACAATGTGTTTGAGTTCCTAGCCGCGCCCTACCGACAGGAATTCAAATCTACCAAGAAAATTACCGGGAGGACTTGTGTCTCATGGCGGCGGAGATATTTGAATCGGAATCTTGCTGCCCTACTTTAATCGAACTTATAACTTTATGGTAAATTTTTGCGATCCAACGTATTCTGGATTGATGACTAGGCTTAAAAATCCGCAGTTTTTTTGTATCTAGCTTAAAAAAACCAGCTTAAGTTAAAATGCGAAATTGAATTATAGGAAAACGAAATGAATATGGATAATCCAACAGGTACGGGCAACTTAGAGATTACCAATATATCGATCGGGCAGGATTCGACATCAATCGATTTCGAAGGACAGGTTGACGGATACGGAACAGTTTTTGCCACTCATGTCTTGCGGTCTATTGACGAGGGTCGGAATCGAGGCACGACCACTGGGGAGGCTAGAACCTTCCTTCTCGATGGATCTTTTCTATCGACCCCCCATCGCGGCACATTCACTCGTCAGGGATCTTCCATACAGCTATGCTTTTCAGATGCAGTCAGTAGTGGCGCTGTTAACTTTGTAATCTGGGATGTCGATGTTCTCTCTAAAAAAGTCCAAGTCAGATACTGGGAAATCCAGCCAGCCGATTGAAGCGACTTGGACTTTTCCTCACCGAATGGGACCTGACCATGGTCAATTTTACGATATTTGCTAGCATCCCTCGGTGGAAACAAAGNAAAATGAAAGAGAGAGTGACTAATGACACACCCCCTGGACCCTTTATCTGCAAAAGAAATAAACGCTGCACTAGAAATATTTCATCAAGGGCACGCTGAGACTGAGACTTTTTTTTGCTCTGCTAGCCTGCTAGAACCACCCAAACACCTTGTTAAGGCTGGCGCAAACGTTTCAAGGGTAGTTAAGTTGCTTGGTGTTGACAGTCGACAAGATGGTGGCTTCGTTGCCGAGNTTAATCTCACCTCGCACAGTGCATCTATATCCAGNCTGCCAGCTGACTCCCAAGCGCCCTATAGCTTCGCTGAACTGGGCATGGCGGTAATGCTTACCAAACAGAACGAGACATGGCGAGAAGCTATCGCAAAACGCGGCATCCCAGTCTCAACGGAAAAGGACCTTAAACTAATACAGATTGATCCCTGGCCGGCGGGCGGATTTGTTAACTCTAAAATTCCTGAGGGACATCGAGCAGTAAAGTGCATCGCATTTNTAAAAGACGACGAGACTGATAACGGTTACGCGAGACCAGTCCACGGTCTCATAGCACATATAGATATTACAGAGCGTCGAGTTGTGGATATCGAAGACAACGGTGTTGTGCCCATGCCAAAAGAAAGTGGTCGATTTGATAATCGCCCCCCGTCGTCTTCAAGAGCAGATTTAAGTGACATTGAAATCACCCAACCGAATGGACCCAGTTTCAAGGTCGAGGGCTACAAAATAAGTTGGCAAGGATACGAATTTCGNGTCAGCATACATCCAGTCAATGGACTGGTTCTTCATCAAATCGCTCTGCAAGGTCGTCCTATTCTCTACCGAGCCGCATTATCGGACATGGTTGTGCCCTATGGTGATCAAGACCCTATGCATAGCTGGAAACATGTACTCGACGCGAGCGAATACAATATGGGACAAATGGTAAACTCATTAAAACTCGGTTGCGACTGCCTCGGCGAGATCTACTACTTTAATGTTGATCAAATTACATGGGAAGGTAAGGTTAAAACCGTTGAAAATGCTATCTGTATGCATGAAGAAGACTATGGAGTCCAATGGAAACATCACGATACAGAAACTAATAAAAGTGAGGTGAGACGGTCAAGACGATTAGTTGTGTCATCTTTCTTTACCGTCGGAAACTATGACTACGGCTTCTACTGGTATTTATATCTTGATGGAACGATTCAAATGGAGGTTAAGTTAACCGGGATTGTTGGAGTTAGCGCCCTGGGTGGAGATGAGAAGAACCCCGGGCAGTCTCCGCAGATCTCTTCAGAACTATCTTCGCCGGTGCATCAGCACGTGTTCTGCTTTAGATTAGATTGGGACCTTGATGGAGGACGAAACGCCCTATATGAGAATCAGATTGAGGTTGTGCCGATGGACAAAAACAACCCTCATGGAACCCAATTTAGATCGGTTGCTCGCCATTTGACTGATGAATCCAGTGCAAAACGAAACATTGCTCCAGAAGTATCACGTCACTGGAAAATTGTTAACCCGAACTCATTAAATGGTCTTGACAAACCGGTCGCATACAAACTTTTACCGCAAGCATCTCCTACCCTTTTTGCAGACCCAAATTCGCCGGTGGGGCGTCGAGCAGCCTTTGGTAGGCACCATCTATGGGCGACACCTTATGCCGAAGACGAATTATTCGCCTCTGGGCCTTATACTGTAATGCATCATGGGCAAAGGGGATTACCAGATATCACCAAACAGAATCGAGATATAAGTGATTGTGATCTAGTAGTTTGGCATACCGTCGCAATAACCCACGTACCTAGACCTGAAGACTGGCCCATCATGCCTGTTGAATATTGCGGCTTTCATCTCATTCCAACCGGATTTTTTGACAGAAATCCGACACTAGATCTCCCTGCATCCTGTATGAGATAGACTAGGGAGATCTTATGCGATCGACTTTATGTGGATGCCTCAAAGTTGTCTCAACCGTCCCTCAAGCAAAGCCTTAAAAAAACATCTCTCGGCTATGAGAAACTGTGCTGTGAATCATAATGGAAAACAGATAAATAACTGACTGAGGGCATCCCTGAATTTAAGTGCCCTTAAAGACGGGTGCTCGCTTCTCCAAAAACGCTCGAGGGCCCTCCTTCGAATCCTCAGTCTGCCCTATTGCCCAGCGCAGTGCGCTTCCATAACGAAGAGACTCCTCGAGACTTTGATCCCTCGAACATTGCGAGATTTCTTTGACAGCTCTAACAGCGAGAGGCGCATTAGCTGCAATTTTATTGGCTAGAGAAAGTCCCTCTTTCATCAACATATCAGATGGCATAACTCGGCTTACGAGCCCGAAGCGCTCCGCTTGCTCAGCATCAAGACGTGTTCCGATAAGCAATGTTTCCATCGCTAAAGATTGAGGTAGGGTTCTTACTAACCTCTGCACTCCTCCAGCTCCGGGGAAAAAACCAAGGGTTATCTCAGGGAGCCCGAATTGCGCTTTTGGCGAGCAGATTCGGATGTCGCAGGCTAGAGCAAGCTCGAACCCAGCTCCAAGACAGAAGCCATCAACGGCGGCGATTAGCGGCTTCTCTATCTGGGCAGTAGACCAATTCAATGTGAAGTCTGTCCCTATGATACTTGCGGGACTGCTATCTTCACCCCGGCCGCCTCCTGACTGCGCCCTCGCTTTTAAGTCTGCTCCCGCGCTAAATGTGTTTCCAGCTCCGGTGACTATGCCCACCCTTATCTCCGGATCAGTTCTAATGCGATTAAACATTTCCATTAAACCTGACACAATCTCCGAGTTCATGGCATTTTTTTTCTCTGGTCGATTAAGCGTGATAACTCCAACCTTTTCTACTACCTCAAACAAAATATCGTGTGACATTAGCACCCCTTTGTTGTCTTACTAATTAAGCTATCTATTTCTATTCCTGCCAATCTCCCCCGGGGAAGATGTATTTCGCATTATCGCAAGTATGCGCTGGTTAAAACTGGGTAACTCGTGAAACCAAAACGGCCGCAAGCCTCCGCATCGGCTAACTGTTTTCGCCACTCTTCGACTTCAGAGGTTGAGATGCCTTGACTAACCGCAAAAGACGCAACCATAGTTTCAAGATAACGGGCAGGTGAATTTTGATCTCGTCGAGTGATTAAGAACGCGAGAGATTTATTGTTGATATACTGATACCCAAGCGCTCGGAGTTTCCCTTCTAACTCTAGTGGCAGCATCTGATGATAACAATGCGCTCTGAATGCGTGATGAATCAGATCGTTGAGCTTTTCTTCGGCACCATGAAACCTGAAGTAATCCCAGAGAAGTGACACATTTACGAACGCGCCCCCCGGCTTGAGGACTCTTGCAGATTCAGCTAATGCTTTATCAACGTCTTTCACGTACTCATACGCCTGAGTCGAGGTAACAATATCACAGCTATCGCCCTCCAACGCGATATTATCGGCGTAACCGTTNAAGAACATCACGTTGGAGAAACTCGAGCATCTAAGACGAGCCTCCTCAAGCTGGTCCTCGCTCGGGTCTAAAGCGTAAACCCGACCTTGGTCACCCAAAGCCTTCGCCAAATCCTCCACCAGATATCCAGCCCCGCAACCAATATCAATAATCTTGTGATCCGATTCGATCGAGAGCGCTCCAAGAATCGCTTGCCGGCGAGACACACCCGCGTAACTCGACGCCACTAACCTCTGGTTTCTGCCTGCTTCCTTATTGAAGTTCAAATTAAAGACTCCTATTTGATTTTTTCACGATAGTCAAACAACACACTTTCCATGAAAACATAACTAGTCTTTCCGAACTAGCCGGANTCAAGCAATTCAGAACTGCTTATATTTTTCCAAANGCCAAAGCAACCAGAGTATACGAGTTGTTTCATTCAAAAACAGAAAGGGTGCAATTAGGGAGCAGCTTTCGTTAAATGATAGTAATCAGATACGAAAAAAAAGACTGTTTTCACAAATGGTTCCTTGCACAATTTCGTCTGGCTATATGGTTGAATACACAGTTTAACCAGTATCACACTCAATCGCGGTCATTTTAGATAATTTAAAAACAACTCTATTGCGCAAACCTAAATTTCGTTTTGGTGTCTGGGCGATATGGGTCGTTACTAAAACTTGAAACCGATTTCTTCAAATCCTTCTCCAACCTTTTTAAAACTGACGGATTTTCTTCAATTACGTTGAAAAATTCTAATGGATCCTCTGCAAGATTAAAGAGCTGCATTGGCTGGAGATTCCCGTCAGAAAGCAGTTTCCATTTACCCCTTCGGACTGCGAATTCGATCTCTGACACAGCTGATAGAGCCCACGTGATAGGTCGATCAGGCAGAGTCCCTCCTTTCAGTGCCTTGGAAATGTCTATGCCATCAATTGGCCTATCACTCGGAACTTCGCCACCAGCTAATTTTGTTAGAGTCACAAACAAGTCCATACCAACAACGATCTCGTTGGAGAGATCGCCAGCCCTGGTCAACTTGGGATAGCGGATCATTGCGGGAACTCGAATACCTCCCTCATACAAAAAGTGCTTCCGCCCTCGCAATCCTCCTGTACTGCCGTGCGCATTTAGCTCGAACCAGTAGAACCAATCGGAAGTAACCGGGCCGTTGTCACTAATAAATATGACAATGGTGTTCTCGCTGAGGCCCTCCTGATTGAGCCAACGCAGCAAACGCCCTAACTGCGCATCCATAAAGGTTATGTTCGCATAGTACTCGCCAGGACCCCGTGATATTAGATTCTGTTTCTTCGGACCCTCGGCTCCAGACTCGATGGGAACGACCGGCCCTTTTGTGAAAGCTGCGTACATTTTGTTGTACTGAGCCGGGTTCTCGAAGGTCACATGGGGCTCGGCCATACCAAGGTTAAGAAAAAATGGCTCTGCAACGTCACGNTGGTNTAACCATTCAATAGCCTCAGTAACGTAAAGCTCCGCGGTAAAACCTTTTTGTTCCGGTAAAAGCTTGCCATTTCGATAGATATTTGTCGGATTACGGTTAGTGGGAATTTGAAACGCATTGTGTCCAAAAAAATAATCGAAACCCTGATCCAATGGCTGTGGCTCGACNTCACTACCCAAATCAGAATTTAAATGCCACTTTCCGATGTGTGAGGTAGCGTACCCTGCACCTTTTAATGTCTCAGCCAGCGTTATTTCATCTCTGCTAAGGAAAACTCCGCTACCGTGAGGGATCCAGCTCCGTATCCCAGTNCGATAGGGATGTCGGCCAGTAATCAAACCTGCGCGAGATGGAGAACATAAAGCTGAGGGTGCGTAATAATTTGTAAGCCTCAAACCATCCTTTGCCAATTCATCCAAATTCGGTGTCTGAATTACGGGATGACCGAAGCTTCCAAGATCTCCGTAACCGAGATCATCGGCTGTGATCAATAAGATATTNGGTCTTGTAGCCAGAAGAGATAAGGGTAGTAGCAAAATAAAGACAAATATCGACCGCCATAACAGAAGCGAAACTCTCATCTCTTAGTCCCCTCACAAAACAACATAAAAAAACGGATAGCTTAGCATCTGTTTTGATGGTAGTGATGGACAAAACGTTCCGATTACAACCTTTTTCATAATCAGCTCAGCATAGCAATTTCATCATACAGAGGCCTTGCCTGTTAATTTTAAATCTCTGTGATTGAAAAACGTAACCACATTTGTCTTATTTAAANTTAGCTCGAGAAGCTTTGATTAGAAGGGATGTGAGATGCCATTTCACAAATATCAACAAAACCTGAACTAAAAAATAGCCATGTGTTTTCTATGGATAGGTTGGTATTCTTGTGATCTAATGTCAAAGCCCTGAATGGGACTATGGTTGTAGCGTGTTTGTCAAGGTTCGTTAACACTGCTTTAGACACTCACTTTTGACCGCTTCTGTATAACAGGGTAGTGAAAATAATCCTCAGGGGGAGACCAAATGTCAAAAATCAAAAAGCTGTTTGCAGTTGTCACCGGCGGGCTTGCATTTAGTTTAGCTATACCGTTTAACGCTGCTGTAGCCGCAGAAGCAAGANCAATAGAAGAAATAATCGTCCAGGCGCGTCGACAAGACGAAACACTCCAGGATGTGCCGGTTGCGATCACATCAGTCGGGGGTGACCAGCTCGACAATTTTCAGATGGACCAGCCACAAGAAATTGCAGAGCGGATTCCAAATTTCAATGTTCAAACTGGTGGCTCCGGCTCCGGAGGAACCTTAAACCTTCGAGGCGTTGGCAGCTCAGCGATCAGCGCGGCCTTCGATTCTGCCGTAGCGATGGACATAGATGGCGTGACGGTGAGCCGGATGAGGATGGTGCAATCTGCATTCCTTGACCTCGAGCAGGTCGACGTACTCAAAGGACCGCAGTCGCTTTACTTCGGGAAAAGTGCATCTGCTGGGGTAGTCGCATTTAGATCTGCAAACCCAGGTGACGAGTTAGAGGCCGGATTATCAACGGGTTACGACTTTGGATTGGAAGGCTTCTACATTGACGGATTTGTATCTGGACCTCTAAACGACNCTTTGGGTGCGCGACTAGCAGTTAGATACTCAGAATCGGATGACATTTGGCGAAACGAGGAAGTTCCCGGCGTCCAAGACAAGCAGGGCGAGGAAGATCTCAGCGCGAGGCTCACACTGACCTGGGATCCGTCTGACGATGTTAGTGTCAACTTTAAAACCACGATGACTTCTCACGAGGCAGATAGTGCGATCGGGAACCATGATTTGATATGCTCCGGACCCTCTGCACAATTAACTAATTTCGCGGCAGTGCCTCGACCTTCTGGGTGGGATTGTATCTTCGATGATGGAGTATCACAGACCGCGGGCCATAACCTTTTATTTAAGCAAAATGTAGCTGGTCGATTGAANCTAGAACCTTCTGAAGAGCTAGATACTTCTCTCACTCGACTTCAGGTTGACTGGGACGTTAGCGACAACATTACGTTGACTTCGGTGACAAGCTACTTCGATTTAGAAGAAGAAGGCGCAGCTTGTTACGGATATGACCAAAATGGGGTCGGTTGCAATCACACTGTCAATGAGACAGAGGCTTTTGCGCAAGAGATCCGATTAGCTGGGAGTATTGGAGANAATGTAAGTTTCCTTCTCGGAGCGTTTTACCAAGACAGAGAGCTGCTATTCGACACTTCTCAGGAAGCTGTAGGCGGAGCCAATTTTGCNCCTCTATTTGGGCTGCCAGCTGCAGACCCATCAACAGGCTTCACTGACGACTGGCGAAAAATTCATGAGACAGATTCAGAAACGCGATCAATATTTGCGAGCGTGACCGCTCAGGCTTCAGATCGTTTGGAACTTACCGCTGGTGTTCGCTACTCTGAAGAAGAGAGAACTCAAAACATCACCGTTCCGCACGTCCACTATTTCTTCGGTGTATTAAATCTAGGATTCGTGCCAAATGGATTTCAATCCGGAGCAATTGAATTTGAGGATGAGAACACATCTCCTGAAGTTAGCGCTCTTTACGCTTTAAGTGACAACGTGAACATATANGCAGCATATAAATCAGGATACAAGGCAGGAGGTGTTGACAATAGCGCGTTGCCGAGCGCCTCATTAGCGGCTGCCGCTGCCTCTGGAGACTTTGNGGCACTCATATACGAGACTGAAGAAGGAGATGGTTTTGAGTTAGGTCTGAAGGGTAAATTTCTCGACGACAGCCTGCGCCTCGACATCACAGCGTTTAGATATACGTATGAAGATCTGCAAGTCCAATCCTTTAACGCTCAAACGGTTCAGTTCAGCACCTCTAACGCGGGAGAATTGGTATCGCAGGGCTTAGAGGCCGATTTCACATGGCTCCCTAATGTAGATGGGCTTACCGTGTATGGTGCTTTTTCTTTCTTAGACGCTGCGTTCTCAGAGNCCTTTATCCCTGAGCCGCCAGCCGGCATCACAGATCCCGCTGTTATCGCGCAATATGATCTTGACGGAAGATCAACGTCAGGCGCCGCGGATTATGCATTCAACGTCGGATTTGATTATACCGCTATGATCGGCGACGACATGGAATGGGGTTTCGGATTAAATACTTCATTTACTGATGATTATGAGACTCAGAATGAAGATCCGGTCGGTTTTATCCAAGATTCATTCTGGTTGCTTAACGCTATGGCCTACGTCGGCTCATCAGATGGAAAATGGAAGGTCTCGGTGATCGGAAGGAACCTTAATGACGAGCTCTATGTTGTTACAAGTGGTGGAAGACCCTTCGCGGACGTGTCTAACAATACTCTGCTACCCGGTGGAGTTGGGTTGAGTGACACAATATTAAACTATGCTCGGGGTCGACAGGTATTCCTCGAACTTGAGTTGCGAATGTAATACCCGAGCGTTTAAAAAAAAAGGGGGTATCGGCCCCCTTTTTTTTCTCGAAATCTATTTTGCCTGAGTCAACAGATGAAGGCGGCTCTGATGCAGATCATTAGGCTAATCCTCTANTTATTTTAATTTCTCCAAAGCTTTTTTTAGCTAATCACCTTGTCTGAGANAAGGTCTTTATTAACGCAACACCAATTGGCTTGTCTCTGGATTGAGATCCTCATTGGGATCAGTCAGAAGCCCCATTGGAAAACGTATNTCCTTTGCAGGATCAGAAATGTCAAGGCATAGCAAATGATTATTGTCGCAGTCGCCTAGATCGCCGAGCGCGAACGGCTCTATCTCCCGGGTAACACCTCGATCATCGCTGGCGAGAACGCTGTATGCTCTTCGAATCCCGTCGTTAACCTCAGCGCCCCCAGGCAGTGTGACCCCACCTTACCAAGTTACATGGATAACTTGTTTGGAGCCNAATGGACAACTGCTCCCGCCGCCCCAGGGCAGCTTAGTGGCCGCACGACCGAGGTCCCACTGGACAACGGGAACCAGTTCAGCCNAGACTAAGGACGCCCCATCACTCAGCGGCACAACTCCGGCTTCAGTTTCAACAAAATTAACTGAGTGGTCTTCAGAGAGGAGGTTTCCGACAACTCGNACGGTCTTGGGGTTATTCTTCTCACCTCCAAGCTCGCCTACGATTAGGACAGTGCGCCAATCGCCAAGGTCATCGGCAGGANCAAGAGTTGCACATTTAACTGAACTGGATTGTATATTCTCTGAATGGACCTCAAAAATCGCCTGCTTGGAGACTTTTTAAGTCTAATTCATGGGAGAAAACTACGGGCATCCCATCTAACCCGGCCGCACCATTACAAATCCCCAAGTTCGCTAAATACGGCAAATGGTTGTCTAGACCAAAAAAAGCGGAAAGCAAAGCCGCTTCTCGTCCATTGCGGTCAGTTTTTTATCAAAAATATTCGTGACAGTTGTGTCCTTAAGAGTAGAATCTGCCATCGTGGTTTCATATTGAAGAGCCAAAACAAAAAACTGGAAACGACTATCTGTCAGTAGCAGGGTCGTAGCAGCAACCGCGATTATGAAAATTAACTGTTTTTTTTTTCGCATAAGCAAGGTTAGCCCATATTTCGTTATAGACTCAGGAAAACAATAGTATACCCCTCAGCGCCATTCCATTGGTCGTCATTCGCTAAACATGAACTCCTTAATTAACCAATATTAGACTTCGGGACGAAGGCGCTATCCCTTTGCTTGCTATCATTCTTAATCTCCTGAAACTAAACTAGCATATGACTGCAGGAACACTGGAGCTCAGAGGTTAAAACTTGATAAAAAAAGAAGACGTCAAAAAAGATAACTTCGTTGACGCGGTCTTAAAAGGAATAAGAGAATTCGAAAAGCACTGCGGAACGAGAGAGCAAAAACGAGCTCTTCAAGCGAGCCTGATTAAAATTCTTTCAACGCACGGATACGAATCATTTATAGGCACCGAAATTGAGTTTGTGACTCGTCAGATTGGTAAATCATTTCTTTTCGATGTCCCTGAATCTCGGCGCGGACCACTTTCAAAATTTAAGGGACAACAAATTCGAGTTGTCTGCGCAGAAAGGGTCGGAAACAAAATCAGATACATGGTCGCGGCAGTGGCTTCCGAGGCATCTGCGTCTTCCCTATAAGAAAACGTCACTTGCAAGTCATTAAAAAAAACACAGCCAGGTAGTACTACTAGAAAGCAGCGGACATTCTTACTGCGTAAGCGGTCCTAGCTGAAAACCGGGAGCTACTTGATCGGTTAAGGACCAAATAGCTCAACTCGATTAAAACCTAAATGCCGCCTCAACGAAGACCTGGCGGCCTCGATTAAGCCCAACCAGCTGATCGTCGCCAGTCGCTGGACGAAATGGTGCTGGACCAGCGTAGGTTATGTACTCTTCGTCGGTGAGATTTGTCGCGATTAAGGAAACACGCCAGCTTTCATCAACCGCATAGACGGATAGATTGACGTCGACAGTCGTGTAGCTGTCCTGAGCAAGATCACCCAGTGGGTTCGTGAGCGCATCGAAAGGTTCTAACGATCCCCCACCAACAAAATAATCATCCTTATAGGCAATGTTGTGGCTGAGACTTAACATTAGAGAATCATTTAGGCTGGTCTCCCAATTTATGGCTATGTTACCCGAGATATCCGGCGCAAATGCGCCCTGACGCCCTTTTAAGTTTGCACCGCTCGGCACAAAAAGATCGCCAGTAATCTCAGTGTCGAGGAACGACCAGGCGCCTACTAAGCTAACCCCAGGGACGGAGGTTCGCCATAGAAAATCAACATCCACGCCCTGCGTCCTAACCTCACCAGCGTTAAACGTGCTAAAAGCGAAGACCGCTGGATCAAATATCTGCGCCTGCAGATTCTCAAATACGTATCTAAAAGCGGTAATATTTAGTGTAAGTGATCGGTCTAATAAACGTGCTTTTAAACCTATTTCTCCGCCATCTGACTCCTCTGATTCATATCGAAGGACATCGATGGATGACTGGCGAACAGCAGGATCCTGACTTTCGAGATTAACCACCAGGCCACCGGTAGGAAGGGAGTTGTTGTCTATTCCACCCGATTTAAATCCGGTCTTGTATGCACCGTAAATGGTAATGTCATCACTGATTGCATAGGTAAGCGATATCTCTGGCGATATATTGTCGTCTTCGAAGTCTATGTCACTGCCCTGAAAACCAGATGAAATAGGAGTCAATCCCAGCGCCGCGACCCCAGCATGAATGAAAGGGAAACCGATAGACGTGCTCTTCTCCTCGTCAGTCCATCGAACACCGCCCGCAAGCTCTAAGTTTTCAGTTAAGTCGTATTGTGCGCTAACGAAAAGGGACACTGCGTCTGCTTCAATGGGACGCACAGCCAACCAATCAAAGGTAAAACCTGTCGCTGGATCAGGACCAAAGGCTGGGCCGAAGATAGGCGCAAAAGCTCCTAGCAATGATGGATTGAATGCGTTTTGGGTCGCGTCGTGTCCTATATCTCTGGTTTCGACAAAGGCTCCGACCTGAAAATTAAAGGGCCCGTCGTTGCTGCTAGCCAATCTCAGCTCAGCTGTAAACTGCTCGAGTGTATTTCTGAACGGCGCCACCAAGCCTGCCGCGGTACCATCTGGTAGTTGTCCTGTGTTATTGAAGATGTCGTTGTACTCGTTGTCTAAATCGACATATCCCGCCAAAAAGGTCAGACCTAGGTTTTCGTTCAATGTGTAATCTAACTGGAGTCGAGCGAAAAAAGTGTCGGTATCGTTGAAGGCCTCACTGATGTTACGACCAGCGCCCGCCGACCCCGTAGGAATGGTGTCAATAAGTGGGTGTCCATCGATGCCAACAAAGAGCCCGTCGCCAATGTCGCAGTCGTGTGTCGGCAAAAATAAGTCAATGCCAGGAATACTTCCTAGGCCCCCTCCAAGAAGAACAGAAGGGTCAGGCAACCCATCGGCGCCGCAAAAAATATCTTGATGACTTTGAAGAATATCGGCCTCTTGAGAGTTATAGTCAAGCTTTAGATTTGCCACTAGATCGTCGTTTGGCTCCCATTTAAAACTTACCCTGACCATCGAATTCTCGATCCCCCTGTCAGGCCGAGTAGTAGGATTACCCGGCGCGATCTCTACCCATTTGTCTACGTTCTGTACTTCTGCGGCTATCCTTATTCCTAGGGTGTCGCTCAATGGACCAGAGATATAGCCCCCAACAGTGGTTCCCTCCTCTTCAAACTCATACGAGGTGGTTAAACCGTATTCCCATTCCGGCGTAGGACTAGCTGAGCGAAAGGAGAGCACGCCTGCAGAGGCTGCCTTCCCAAAGAAAAGCGACTGAGGCCCCTTTAACATGTCTATTTGCTCGACGTCAAAAAATGCTGCCTGAAGCAGTCGCTGCGTACTCACTGAGATACCGTCATAATTTAGAGCGACCGCTGAGTCAAATGCGTTTGATATAGCAGCTGTCCCTACTCCCCTCAAATTCATCGAACCCGATTGACCTGAAGCGCCAATCGCAATATTTAGAGCAGGAATTCTACTCACCAGGTCGACAGCGTCATCTATTCTAAAGGCCGTTAGTGCCTCTTCACCAATGGAGGTAACAGTGACCGGAACATCTTGCAACGACTCCTCCACCATTCTAGCGGTAACGACTATTTCTTCTATGTCATTGTCATTAGCAAAGCCTCCACTAGGCAGGACGAGAACAGCGATAAGACATATCGCCAAGCGAGGTTTCAAAGCAAGTGATATTTTTTTAAAACGTGGAAAATTCAAATTAATTCCTCCCAACAAAACAAAGCGCTTCATGTGAATCCTTTTTATAGGATTTTGGGCATGAGCGCCAAATAAGGTTCTAGCATAAAATGCGTACTGAAACGCGACCAAAGGAACATTAACCTTAAAACGGGTCTTTCTCAATATTTTATTCACTTTTTAAAAACTCGGAATTTTTCCACAGTTTTAAGAAGCCTAAAGCAAAATAATAAGGAGTTAACAGACGAGGAAAGTATCGCCTTTCCAAAAGCTGCAAAGTATCATCGGGCCTTATGGCAAATAAGGACGAGTCGCAAATGATAGGACAAGTAATCCGTTTGAAGATCCAAGAGGACAGGATCGAAGAATTTGAAGCATTGGTAGGAAAGCTAATGGAGGATGTAGCTACAAATGAACCAGGTTCTATCTATGATGTTAGACGTGTAAAAGGTGAACCGCTCACCTATTTATACTTCACTTCCTTTCCAGATACAGCATCGTTTAATAGATACATGGCCGCAGAATATCATACGAGCATGTCTCCTAAAGTCATGGCCATGCTGGATGGCGATCCTGTCTTTGAAGACCTTGAAGCCTTAAGTTGAGCCACCTAGTATAAGAGCTTGCGAACTGCTTACTTTCCCAGCTCGGCTTTTGCAGCCTGAATCTTTAATCGGATATCCTCGGCCTCTGAAGACAAAAAGGAGTACTCTCTGATTTTACCGTTGCGCTGCATATGCATCGCCTCCTTAAGCTTTGCTTCGTACTCGTTCTGTAGCTTCTTAAGCGGGTCTTTCTTAAAAAAACCAAACATAAAATAAACTCATTAGGCTCAAATAAAGTACGTCTTTTTCACAGCATTGGATCAGCTTTGCGCCTCCTCCATACGCTCGCCATAATCCCAAGATGTTACCCACTTCGGGTGAAGAGTGAACTTCATTTCATGCTTTACTCGGCTGAGCAACCATGAAGTTAACCTTTGGTTCGTCTCGCCAAGGTATCGTTGAATAACTCTTCTTAAAATCTCCTCCGAAGTTCCAAGCTCTGAAACAACATCTGCTTTACCTCTAACACCTCTATAAGGAGGATCATTGGATGCTATCTCGAAACCGCACTTTTTCTGCCGCACAAGCGTCTTCGCAAGCTTACTTTCTTGATGACTTACGATAATGAGCTTCCCATCGAGGTATTCGAACCAAACCGAACAAATCAACGGATATTCTCCGTCAAGCACGGAAACTCTAATCGGTATCTTGCTCGAGTCCAAAAATTTTTTGAGCTGCTGCCGATTCCAAGCACTCTTTTTACTCAGATTATCCATTTCTCTCTCTTCCTAAATCACATCGTATAAAAAACATTTACCATCTAAAGTGAGATCGCGAGGGCGAAAAACACAGATATTTCAGCGACTCAAATTGCTAACCCCTTATTCTAGCTATGGAGGTCGAGCGAACATAATACTTTAATCGATTTTCAAATTTCGTTAATACGATTTTCGTCGAGAAGCCTTTAACTCACTAAAGCCTGATAGATCCTTATCCTGAGTCCTCGACCTATTGGATAGGTAGAGGAAGGCATCGCTTGCGTGATGAGGACCGTAAAAAGGTTTTCCAATGAATCGATCAAAATAGATTGCTCGCTATGCCTCCCCAATGATGTTCGCGAACAGAGGAAATAAAAGATCAAAAACGGGAGGAGTGAAGCTCGACGTCAGCACTTTTCCAAACACTATCGAGCTTTGATTTGTATTTTGCTGCGCTTGGGTCGGATCTAGCTTCTGCAATGTTGAGAAGCCCTTTAATGCTGTATCCATTTTTGGGTGCCCTACGCAAATCTTGCCAGTAGACTGCTTCCGCTTCATCAAAATATCCCGCCTCAGTGAGAGTAGCCCCCAAGACATGCCGCGTCGGAAAGTACCAATCTGGCGGTTCATTGTATAAAAGAGAGTCCTCGATTCTTGTAGCACGCGCAAGTAAGCCGATTGCATCATCGAGCTTACCAGAACTCCTAAGAAGGTCTGCGTTAAGCAAAAGTTCCGCTATGTGCAGTAACTGCGAGGCTGAAGCGCGGCCTATCGCGTAATCGCTGGGGAGCGTCTGCCTCAATTCCAACAAGCTCTCGAATTCCTTTTCTGCCTTAGACATCTCACCTAGATTAGCCCAGGCAACCCCTCTCATGTAGTGCCAGACCCCGGTCACGAATCGAAAAGACTCTTGTGGCGCCTCTTCCTCGAGCGCTTTCTCCCAAAGCCCAAACCTGACCATCACGTACATTGGTTGAGCCAGAAAACCCTCCAATAATTTAAATTTCTTTACCATCTCCAAGGGCATCTGTTTCTGAACTCGCCTCGCGCCTTCCAAAGCTGCCTTACTCTTGCCCTGAAACATCGCGGCCCAAACTAGAAAATGCAGATTATGTGGGTAGTAATTTAGCGGATATATCCCCTGCGCCTTACACTGGGCGATATAACTTTCATCGACCTTTGAGGCTCGTTCATTTACTATGTAGGCATCTTGATATCGACCTACCCGCATGAATATGTGCGACGGCATGTGGACCATGTGCCCCGCTCCTGGCATCAAGTCAATCAACGTATCTGCGTATCCTTCAGCTTTTTTTGGTTGCGCTAACTCTACGGTGTGAATGTAATAATGAATCGCTCCCGGGTGCCTCGGCGCCCTCTCGAGAACCGACTCAAAAGCATCCAAGATTTTTTTAGTGTTTCGTTTTGGGCTCATGTCCCCGAGCCAATAATCCCAAGGAGATAAATTCATTAAGGCCGCTCCATAAAGGGTAAGGGCGTCAAGGTCCTCAGGATATAATCCCGAAAGCTTCGCCATCGAGTCCGCATAATTCTTGTCTAAGATGGTCCGAGTGAGGGAAGCATCCTTAGAGTAACGGGTCGTCAAAGCATTTATGTAGGCTGCCTCTCGCTTGCTCACCAACTTCTTCAGCTTAGAGGCCTTTTGAATGGCTTCAAATGCTTGGTCTGCTGCATACTCTTGCATAGGCAGATTAATATTTGGACCCAAAACTAATGCCCAACCCCAATAAGCCATCGCGTTCATGGGATCCAACCTCACAGCCTCTTTAAAAGCCCTCAACGCCTCAGAATGATTGAATGCGTAAGTCAACCGTAGCCCCTGATTGAAGAAATATTGGCTTTCGGCACTCGAGGTAGTCACAGGGAAGCTGTGTTCGCCCAACCCAGCCAGCTTAGGTGCAATTGGCTTTGTCGCAGAAAAAGGATTCGCCTCCAAGGCTCTCGGGTCATGCATCATCGCGAAGGAGAAACTTGAATTTGCGAGAAGAACAAAAAAAACTCCCCAAACTAATTTGGACTGCATAGGCTTCTCCTCTAGAGTTGGAAGAAAGTTTAAGGTCTCTTTGCAAGTGACTCAAGCCCCGAGCAATTGCTGTCAGACTGCGTGGGCTTTGCCCCCAAACACTGCTGAGGTAAGCTAAAAAGAGCTTGAGGCAATTATCTATAAATGAAAATTAGGATCATCCGGGAGGCCTTATGTTGTGGTTCAAAACCTTAGTTGGGGTTTTTTTGCAGGCGATTTTTTTGGCATTGTTCATTTACGTGCCCGCAGGGACTCTTTATTGGTCAGACGCCTTAATTTGGGCAGCTGTGTTTTACGCAATTAACTCAAGCGCTTGTATTTACCTGCTGTTAACAAATCCCAGAAGTATAGAGGCAAGGCTAAATCTTCCGAGCGCAAACCAACCTAAACAAGATAAAATTGCGACTGCCATCCTTTTTTCAGCCATTGTGATCAGCCTAATCGCTTGTCCCCTAGACGTTTTCCATTTTCAAGTGACGCCTGCTTTCACAGGCACCTTAAAAATCTCTGGTTTAGCTGTCTTTGTGCTTGGTTTATTCCTTATCATCGCGTCGATGGCAGCAAATGAGTTTGCAGAATCTACAGTAAACATTCAAAAAGACAGAGGGCAAAAGGTAGTAGATACTGGGGTTTACGGGCTCGTTAGGCACCCTATGTACACAGGGTTCGTTTTGTTTTTTGTGGGAACCAGTCTCTGGCTTGGCACCGTTTTATCGTTGGTTATTTGCATAACCTCAATGGCTTGCGGACTATTCTTTAGGATTCGGGTAGAAGAAAAAACCCTTCTCGAAGGACTAGATGGTTACGAGGAATACAGTAAAAAAGTTAAATTTAAATTAATTCCATTTCTGATTTAGGCGCAGTATCGGGCTTCGCCTTCAAAGCTANGNTACGGGTGGTCGATCCTGNNTCTCNATNTAANGNGNACGNAAATCTCCGATGGGTNGAAAAAACCGTTTATNGAGAGCTCGANTANCNNTNANAAGNTGCNTTGAAAACTTAGTGNTNATATAAAAAAGCTAGGNAGATTATTGAAATAGCNAAAGAAAAACTNAAAATCTTAAACCCTNNCTTTGATCCCTTTTTCNTTTCCGCAGTCGCTGGNTTGTACAGCCGGATGCCCGCCGCAGAGAAAACTTTTTGTTTTTGACTATTTTCCATAACTGTTTAACGTCCCGTAATTACCCAGAGATCATCTCGGATAGTCACCCAAAAATGTTCGCCTCTTTAGTACTCATTGGTAGTAGAAGCAATAAAGCGGAAAAGGGCTTTGGTCTCACGAAGCTCGGTCAGCTCGAGGGCTTCTCTTTCCGTCTGCGTTTGTGGTCGGCAATTAACTTCCTGACATCATACTCGTCATCACCGTCGTAGCGGGGCGCGTAGGTCGAATATGCTTGTTTAATCTCTTGGTGCCTTTTTTCNANATGAACCATATTGTATCCNTGAGAAACGATCAGGTGCTCACCGGCNTTAATTTGCTTCTTCACAATTGAAGCGAATTCATCAACGTTCATGCCNCCGGACGCATTTNCTGTTAAAGGCGTATCTACGTAGCCNGGAAGGATNGTGCCGACCTGAATAAAATCAGGCAGATCATCTCTTAAACTCTCGCTCAGTCCAAGGACCGCATGTTTCGAAGCAACATAAGCAACTGACTTCGGCACGGCAACAAACANCGAGTTTTCAGAACCGACATTATAAATCNTAGCAGGGGTACCCTGCTTTATAAAACGGCTCCCGAAAACCGAACACCCGTGCCAGACGCCAAAGAAATTTACATCAAAAACCTCGCGGGCCTCGTCTAAGTTCGCCTCATGAAGCAACCCCCTTGCTCCAGATATACCAGCGTTATTTATAAGCATATTTACCTTCCCATGCCGCTGCCAGGCGAAATCCGCGAAGCGCTCAACGCTGTCTATTTTAGTGACGTCCAAAAGAATTGAATCGGATTCAACCCCTAGAGCGCCCATTTTCTCAACTGCTTCCGCCAACTTCTCCTGTCTGGGCTCGCCAATTACAATTTTTGCGCCCTCCTCTCCAAACGCTTTAGCAAGCGCAAATCCGATTCCTGTCGCACCGCCAGTGATTGCAACGACCTTATCTTTAAATTCATACATCTCATATACCTTTTTTGAATTTGGTACGGGAATCAACTTCCCGGCAGAAATTTTTTAAGTAAAAAAACTATGATGTGTTCTTGAAAACCCCGATTTTACCTAATTTTAAGGGTCCTGATCACGGTCTAAAATCTGGGCTACACACCATANCTCTCNGACTTTGGAACGGGTCGCAGCCTCGGATACCAGGGGCTCCTCAGTGGATCGCCAGGTTTTAGATGGATGCTTAACCCGGGTGTTAGAGGCACAGTGGGCTGCGAGGAGGGTCTTTCCGCCAAGACCACGTCATCTCCAAAAGCTCTTATCGCCAGCGCCCTGCGCCGACTGTTCAGGTACGTGGGGCCGCCACCGTGAATCGTGCTGGGACTAGACAAAATAATATCGCCCGGCGAGAGCTCCCAGGAAACAATCGGAAATTCGTCTCGATTTGCTTCTATATCTGGGAGAATCGGTAATCCTTCGTTATAAAAACCACTGCTTGGATCGCCNGGATTTCTCGGATCAAAACCATCGAACANAGTTTCCTTGTGACTCCCAACAACGAACTCGAGACACTCATGTTTTGATAAAGGATCGAGAGTAATCCAGATAGATGAAAATTGATTGCCTGCNACTGGAAAATAAGGCGTATCTTGATGCCAAGGGGTTCGTTCGTTCCCTCCTGAGGTTTTTATAAAAAACTCGTCCGAGTAATACCAAACATTTTCTGAGTTCATAAATCTACCCATCATCGCTGCTATGGGCGAATCAAACAAAAGCCGTCTGATCTCAAAAGCATTGTCAAAATTGCGAACGGTCTCCTGAAACTCTCCGTCCTCGCCAACAAAAAATTGCTGTTTTTTCACTCCACTATCTGCGAGAACTCGAGCTAATCCCATCTCAGTTAGCATCAACCACTCANGGGAAAGGGCCTCTCGTAAAAGCACAACCCCGTCACGTTCAAATGCCTCGATCATTTCAAGGGTGATCGAACCAATTGGGTCTTGAGTGTCCAACACAAAGCTCTGAGCTAAATCGTGCAACCAATTCTCCTTATTCAGTGTTAGTAAATTTTTTCAAAATATCCGAGTCAGTCTTCCATTTTTNTTTAGAAATCGCTTTCTTCCATTTCCTTCTTTTCCGTCTAGAAAAAAAGCTGGTGAAAAGAAGTTTCCATTTCCTTATAGCGGTCCTCTATATCGCCAAGTATGTGTTTCTGTGTTGGTATATAAAATAACTGTGATCGGAGGCCCTTTAGCGCAATCTCAGCACACTGCTCAGTTGTGATCGCTCGCTTCCTTAGCAAGGACTCAACCTCTTTACTAAAAATCGCCCGAAACTGCGGGTTCTCAGGGTCTTTTGCCAGCGTTTCAAAAGTATGAGCGACACTCTCAGTCATTACGGGGCCGGGGATCAGTAAACTCACCGAGACGTTTGTGTCCAATAAATCGTGTCTAAGCCACTCGGCCAGAATAAGCATTGCATGCTTCGTTACCCCATAATAGGCGAATCCAAGAGACTCGTTTCCCTTTGGTAAAGAAACCGAGTGCTCTGAACCAGTGAACATAATGTGCGCATCATTTTGTTCCTGAATCATTAATGGCAAGCAGCATTGAGCAATATTCACGGCTGATTCAAAATTTGTTGCGACAAGTTTTTGGATTTCTTCCGGATTTGCTTCAAGAACCCGGTGCTGACTTCCCGACCCCGAATTACTGAAAACTAAATCTAAAGCCCCCTCTCGTTCCCATATACCCTTCACCATGGACTCCACTTGAGCCTTATCAGTTCCATCACATTGCAGTGATTTTATCTTTCCAAACGCGCTCAGTTCTTTTTCGGTTGCTAGGCCAACTCGCTTATCTAAATTAGTGATGTAAACCTTCGCCCCCTCTTCCAGACATTTTTTTGCGATGCCCTTGCCAATGCCCCTTGCACCCCCTGTCACAAGGACCCTTTTTCTGTTTAAGGAACTGAAAAAATCTCTCATAAGCTAGCCCTTTCCGGTTATCGTGAATGACAAATGAATCACTAATGTTATGTTAGGATGTAGCATGAAAGTAAAAGCCTCAACTCTTAGCAAATTTTAAAGCACACTTCTTTTTAGCGAGCACGGGTCTTTTAGACACTTACTGGGCCCACTGAGAGTTTTCTTTTTCTGTCCAACGCTCAGAGGACCAGGCACATTTGATTTAATAACAGAACTCTTTAACTTTTCCACCAAATTTCAGGCAGCTTGATTTCTTTATGCTTCGGTGAATTTGGATTGTCCAGCGGATGGGGAAGATGGGGCTCCTTGAGCTGACCTAGTCCTTGCAAGATATCATTTCTGAGAAAAGTTATCTCTATCGTTGGGGGAATAAGAATCCCGTTATTTTTTATCAATTTCCGGTAACTGCTCGGATGAGCATGCACAATGGAAAAGTCTTTGTAAATTTTTTCGAAGATTCCATTTAAAACAAAACAAAAATTTGGATCGAAGAGTTTATGGAAATCATGGAACTCTATTACCATACAAGAGAATCTACTCAGAGTTGAGCTAGGTTCAAAGGCTAGTATTTCGTACTCGCTGCCCTCGATATCCATTTGAAGCAGAAGCTTATCGGTCTCAGACGAGGTGTGGACTTCCAACCAAGAACTCATTGTCATAACCTTATCAGAGTCGTAAATACCTAAAAATTTTTTTTCGAATTCAAAAAAATCTCCCTTCAGCCTAGGGAAATCAACGGATGCATCAAGCATAAAACTCCGAATTCGATAGTTTGAATACAGGTCTTTTTCAAAGTCGGAGGTGTGCCCTACCCCTGCTGAAAAACAAAAATCAATCTCATTCAGGATATCGGGCACTAAATATCCTCCGTCAAATTTCGGGCCTACTCTGAGCAGTTCTACCGCTCGGTAATTCTTCCTGAAGCGCGCGACAAAATTTCTCAACGTCTCAGTAACTGTTGCTTTGTGTAGAAAAATTTTACGCTCAAGAAGAAGCCTTCTCAGCTCAGTTCGTAAACCCATTCCAAATGCACTCTATTTTTTTATCCGTAAAAGCAACTCCTAAATTTTTATGCATACCTAGACTTCCTCACACTGAAGAATTGGTTGACAATCAAAAACCGGAATGTTCCGTTTTGTTTTTTTTTGATAATCGTCATAGGGGGGGTAATAGGAGCAAAGAATTGGCCACAACTCTTCTTTTTTTTCATCACTCACCTGTTCCGCTTGGACATCGATATTTTGTCCCCGAAGGCAAACAGAAAGCCTAGGGTGTGCTTTGATGTTCCAGTACCATGATGGATGAAAATCTGCTCCGCCCATTGAGGCAACTAGAATAACGCCCTTCTTGTAAGGAACATGCATTAACGGAATGTATCGCGTCCTACCAGACCTAGCACCCTTAGTCTTAACGACGCAAAAGTCCATGCCCTTCATCTGTCCTAACAATCTCCCGCGGCTAATGCGAAAAACAAAAGAATGAATTGCGGTTACGAACTTAATGAAAAACATATTAATTTGGGTCTCTCAATGAATTTTTTTCACATCAACCGAATAGAAGCCTATCTAATAGAGAGACGCAAATCAAAATCAGGCTGTCCGACCTCGTTAGATTCATCAACCAAATTACGAATGCGATTGATCATTTTTTCATTCATCTCGCATGACTTCCTTGTACCCATATCTACATGCACCAAAACATTCTCTTGAGTTGCACAGAGTTCCCCCGACTCGTTGAATATAGCTGCTCCGCAGTGGATCAATTTAGGCTTAACATCAAAGACTCGATAACGAGGTAATGCCATTTCATCTTTTTTCATCTCCTTTAAATACTTAACATTCATCTCTAAGGTGAAATTCGAGAAACCCTCAGAGAAATATTCAGAAGAAAAACCCATGTTGTTATAAAAATCCAAACTACCATGTTCAAAAATATGTACGTAAAAAACCACATTCATGTGCCCATTTAAGTCACACATGTCCTGTGTAACCTGAATTTTTTCACCTAAATAGGGGTAACTGTTTTCCATAACTTTTCCTAATTTTTTAAACCTANTGACGCANGNCCNTTCGTATTTTAACGNAAAATGCTTNTCCTTTTATTNATTTTCCTTTTTNNAATCACAATNNCAAAACTANAGACCTGTGTTCCTNGCTAAAGCGGTGAAATTTNCTTTTTGTGNGTNGCGATAATTTCTGNAGATNTNGATANNGCTTAAAAAAAGATCGTGGATTTTGCATGCACCTTCGTTCAAAATTANCGNCCANTCAAAGAGNAGGTTTNAAACAANAGATGGCGCTGAAAGATTTTTTAGATGAAGCGAAAAACAAGCTTGGGAGTGCNGGTCTCGATAAAAATCNAGTATCAAAAAANATTGNNGANAAAATTTCCTCNGTTCTCGATGAAGGCCAAGACATGGCATCCGAAAAAATTTTCGCTTTGATAGAAGATTTCAATCAATCGCTACCAGTGCTCAAAAAGGCAGGTTACGAGCTTGAAGAACTAGAGTTGGAATTGGGAATTCCACCGAAACTAATTCCTCATTTTAAATACGACCAAGAAAAAAATTCGGACGTTGAATTGTTGCTTAACGAACTGCAAGGAAATGGTCTGGGTACAAACTTGATGAAAGCTCTTTTAAAGGCGGGGCAATTCCAAAGAAAAATCAAATTTAAGGACATGGGATTTAGTCATGTAGAAATCGAGCTTAGCGTAATTCCCTCAGTAAGATTGAGTTACAAAGCAAAAGATAAATCTCACTAGCCGAGGCGATCACTTTTCTACTTGAGCTCAGTCCAGATCATCGCCAGGATTGTTGAGATACTCAGCCAGCCCATAACCAACTCGATGTCCGTCAAGGCGGTACTCTGTCATTCCCTCACCGATGTAGGTAACGGTCTCTGAACGCCTGTTCCGAAGAGGAATAAAACCTTTAACCTTGCCCTCAATCCTATGATTACCGCCATCTTCAAGAGAAATGTCTGCTGTGAGCGCCCTATGAAAAGAGGAGTTGTTCTCGTAATCGGTCGTGAGTTGGACCTTTATGATTTTCGTAAGTTTGTCCCCTCTTTGAAGCACCCCACCAGTGCCAGAAGCTGAAACTGTTATTGCAAAACCTAAATCATCGCCAAAGTTTCCTGTGATCCATCGATATGATTTTGCAGATTGCCAGTAACGCGGGCCCCACGAATGATCCCTGAGNCCGTTTCCAATAATAGAAAGCGGCTCTTGTCCCTCTACAATCAGTGTTCCTTCAACCCGCATATGTTGCTCGTAATGTGCTCGAGCAAAATCATTTCCGTCGCNTTCCTCACCAACATGGCCATACATTGGACCCACACCAAAGTGCAAAAGATCAAGGTCTAATGTTTTAAATGGATTAGATTTGAATGCCTTCCCTGGATTTTTCATGTCTCTCGGGTCTACCATCAGCAAGGCTGNGCCAGAGTAGCTGGTTCTGATCTCCTCGCCCGCATTGACTACCTGAACTTTAGCGCCGCCTGCATTCCAAGACTCGTTATTTTTGATCTCAGGTTTTTTGTAATTAAAAAGTACGGAACCATCTGCGCGGAAGATCATAACAGTCATCTCTGCGTAACCCTCATTTGCTCGATTACCCATCCGAATAAATCCGCCAGTCGCTTTTTTGGGATCGAAAAAATTAAAATAGACCGACTCGTTAAAGTTTTTTTCTGGGCCCAAAGGATGAGTGAAATCATCTTCCGGTTTTATATTGCCAACGATGGTTACCATAGAAACTCCTGATTGGATCGAACACTAAAAAACACGTCGCCCTCGTTCTCTTAACGACCTTTCCCGAATATTAGCTCATAAACGAGTAAAGTTTCATATTTTCGAGAGGTTGCCGCTTATTGAGACGTACGAAGTACCAAAAAATTGGCCCGATAAGTATGAGCCCTTCCATCTTTGCTGTTATCAGTATTTAAACCGTGACTACAAAACCAATTATCATTAATCTAGAAACTGATGCGCGGAGCGGATATGTCAATTAANACAACNATAATGTTAGCTTTGTTAATTTTCTTTACCGGAACGCTTTGGGTAAATCGCTCAGANGTTTTACTCACCTANATTAAATATAAAACAGATACAGAGTTTACAATCAGTCCGAACANGCCTATTCCATGGCAGATTGGCCCNATCGNAGNGACAAGCGCANTANAAGATCGCCCGAACATCATCTTCATATTAGCAGACGACTTGGGCTATAACGATATTTCGACTTTCGGCGGAGGAATCGCGGGAGGATTAATCAAAACTCCCAAGATTGATCGACTTGCGGCGGAAGGNGCGGTGTTTGAGCAGTCGTACGCTGGAGGAGCAACCTGCGCCCCGTCCAGAGCTATGCTTTTGACTGGGCGCTACCCNACCCGCACCGGCTTTGAGTTCACCCCTACGCCTTCTGGCATGCCNCTTCTGGTGACGACCATATCCAGTCAAAACGAGGAAAGNGATGATAAAATGCCGTTTGGCAGATACCACCTCTGGGCCGATATGGCCGCCGCTCCGTTCGAAAATCAAGGCCTTCCATCTTCAGAAATTACCATTGCAGAGCTATTGAAGTCCCACGGTTATTACACTGCCCATATTGGGAAGTGGCATCTTGGGCGAAATGAAGAATCATCCCCANNCAATCAGGGCTTCGATGACAGCTTGTTTATGGCCAGCGGGCTTTATCTGCCAGAGAATGATGCTGAGGTAGTGAACGCGAAGCTCGACTTCGATCCCATAGATAAATTTCTATGGGCCCGCCTAGGCTATGCCGCTTCATTTAATAATTCGGGCAGCCAGCGCTTTAAGCCGGGGGGTTACCTTACTGACTACTGGACTGACGAGGCTATAAATGTCATTCGTGCGAATAAGAACAGGCCTTTCTTTTTGTACCTCGCCCATTGGGGCCCACACACACCGCTGCAAGCGAAACGTGAAGATTACGAAGCTGTAGGGGAAATAAAGCCTCACCGCTTGAGAGTTTACGCTGCGATGGTACGAGCAATAGACCGCAGCGTAGGACGCATTAACCAAACGTTGCGAGATGAGGGGTTGGAAGAAAACACCATTGTTGTTTTCTCCAGCGATAATGGCGGCCCAGGTTACATTGGGTTACCAGAAATAAACCAGCCTTATAGAGGCTGGAAACTCACAAACTTCGAGGGAGGATTGAGAGTTCCGCTTTTCATAAAATGGCCCTCAAAGATTCAAGCAGGAAAACGGATAAAAAAACCCGTTTCACATCTTGACGTAATGCCTACACTGGCGGCCGCAGCAGGCACAGAACTGCCCAATGATCGCACAATAGACGGTCTAAGCCTCCTCCCACTCCTGACGCGAAATGAAGATACGGCTTGGCAAAGGAAAACTCTTTTTTGGCAAAATGGTCACTATCGAACAGTGCGCCATGGGAACTGGAAGCTACAAATCACAAGCGATCCAAAACATAGATGGTTATTCAAGTTAGATGATGATCCAACCGAACAAACAAACCTTGTTGACACCTACCCTCAAAAAGTCGCTGAATTAATGAATCTTCTCTCTGAGCATAATAGGTCTGCGCGAAAACCTCTTTATCCAAGTGTCGCGGAACTTGCCGTAAAAATAGATAAGACTCTCAACGAGGATTTTGCAGAGGGAGACGAGTTTGTTTTTTACCCCAATTAAGAAGCAGTAAAAGTCTTTTTGGCAAATCGACAGGCGATTATAGGGAGACAATAAGATATGAAATTAGTTCTCGAAAGATTACTTCAGGGGGCAGTGGGCTTAATCTCAATCTTTTTTATCGTTTTAGGGATAAGATGGCTGGTAGACCCTTCAGCGAGTGCCATTGGCTTAGGTCTTGCGCCCCAGGTAGGNCTTGGTCTTAGCTCCCAAGTTGGCGACCTATCGGCGTTTTTCTTGGTCACGGGTTTAGGTATTCTTTTTGGACTCGCGTCAGGTAATCGGCTCTGGTACTACCCTTCAGTAATGCTCTTGCTCGCTGCCGCGATTGGACGAACCATTGCCTGGCTTTTTCATGATGCGGCTTTTGCCCCTCTTTTGATAGCAATTGAAATAGGGGTGGGACTTTTACTGCTTTTTGCCTCAAAGACCTTACCCAAACGGCAATGACAATGGATAAGCCTACCTNCCTTTTGGCGCAGATCCTTCTCGTGTTCTCCTTAACACAAAGTCTTTTGGCCGACGCAAAGAATGATCGTCCAAATATTATATTCCTACTAGCAGACGACCTAGGTTATACCGACATCGAACCTTACGGTAGTGAAGTAAAGACCCCTTCTCTCTCAATGCTGGCAAACGAAGGGATTATTTTCACGAATTACCATACCGCGGCAAACTGCGCCCCCTCAAGGGCGATGTTACTCACTGGCGTTAATAATCATTTAGCTGGAGTGCCCAATATTCCTGAAACTTTCGCTCCAGAACAAAGNCNATCAAAAAATTATCGGGGNGTATTGGGTGATAACGTGGTCACGATAGCTACTCTGCTNGAAGATAGCGGTTACCACACGTATATGGCCGGCAAGTGGCATCTAGGATCAGAGCCGAATAAATTACCAAGCTCGAGAGGATTCGAGAGAACCGTGGCCCTCATGGACAGCGGGGCCGATAATTGGGAACAGCGACCGTACCTTCCGATCTATGAGCAAGCAAATTGGTTCGCTGACGGCGAGCGATTTTCACTGCCTGACGACTTCTACTCCTCAAGATTCCTAATTGATAAAACAATCGAATTCATTGATTCGAACCTTGATGATGGCAAGCCCTTTTTCGCGTATGTACCGTTTCAAGCGGTTCATATTCCGGTTCAGGCACCAAAAGAAAGCACAGAAAAGTATCTCGGCGTTTATGACGAAGGCTGGTCAAAATTGAGGGAGGCTCGCCATCAAAAAGCGATCGATCTGGGTTTAGTTTCTTCTCAATCAAGAATACAGACCATGCCTTGGATCCAAGACTGGTCGTCCCTGAGTGATGAAACAAAAAAATATGAATCAAAGCGCATGGCGGTTTACGCGGGAATGATTGATGCAATGGATTTCAACATCGGTAGGCTAATCACATACTTGCGAGAGAGGGAGCAGCTTGAGAAGACGATTTTTATTTTTACCTCGGACAATGGGGCCGAGGGAAGCGGCGCATCGGAACCAAATAGCATTCTTAGCAAGGCTATAGCGGGAAATCTCGGATATAGTACACACTACGAAACATTGGGTGAGAGAGGAAGTTACAACTCGATTAACCCTGGTTTTACCAGCGCCGCAGTGAGCCCTCTCTCTTTCTACAAGTTTTATACAGGGGAAGGAGGGATGAGGGTGCCTCTGATAATATCCGGCGA
The DNA here is from genome assembly GCA_002711495.1 of Gammaproteobacteria bacterium. Taxonomy (GTDB): domain Bacteria; phylum Pseudomonadota; class Gammaproteobacteria; order Pseudomonadales; family Azotimanducaceae; genus UBA9659. The sequence goes on along the minus strand of PARM01000023.1, from coordinate 5,009 downwards.
ACCCCTCAAGGGAAAAATTAAAGTAAGCTCGTCTTTTGCTTGGGCAACCGATGTAGCTCGAACGATCTTGTCTCTTNCGGAGGTAGAGCCCGCGGGCGCGCGTTACAGAGGCAAGGCAGTTTTGCCAATGACTGGAAAAGACTTGAGTCCGATCATCAGAGGAGAGTCATCTCGGGCTTATTCCAATGAGGAGGTTATTGGATATGAGCTTACCGGGCATTCGGCGCTTTTTAAAGGCGACTACAAATTGGTGCGGAACAAAGGTCCGCTGGGTGATGGAAAATGGGCTTTATATAATATTGTGAGCGACCCCGGCGAAACAACAAACCTCAGAGAAAGTATGTCCCATCGCTTCCAAGAAATGTTATCTGACTATGCTGAATTCGAGCAAGCTCATGGGATTTTGCCGCCGCCCGAGGGATACTCTCAGCTTGGTCAAATGGCAATGAATACTCTGAGAGAAAGATTGAGGATTCCTTTCCTAATACTTCTACTCTCTCTCCTAATAGTCCTGCCGTTTTTTGTCTACGCGAAGTTGAGAGAAGGCCAATGAGAGGACAAAAAGAATCGTACGCGTTTATAGAATCCCGAGTCTTTTTCCATTATTGCTAGACCATCAAACCGCAGAAGAGTCTTGGTAGCGATATAAGCCTGACTGGGAAGTCCCGCAAGCTGAGCCGCCNCTTNAATACCGCTTTGCGTGAATTAATAAAGAGTTGGACATCAGGCGTTTTTTTATTTGTGGTAAAGAACAATAAGCTAAGTGTTGATACTCTTCTAAGAATTNTAGTTTAATGCGAGATTTTGACAAGGAAAGTTAATGCCCGAGGGGCCTGAAATAAAACGTCTTTCTACTAGGCTAAAGAAGGTACTAGCTAATAGAGCTTTGCAAAATCTTACCTTCAGCTACCGGGATCTGGAGTCTTACAACCACGAACTCAGCAAGCAAAAAATTGTTAACGTGGACAGCCGAGGCAAGGCGCTTATTATCAGCTTCGATGGAGGGCTGACCATCTATTCCCACAATCAGCTTTATGGCAAGTGGTTGATTGTAAGGTCNGGGAAAAATCCGAAAACTAAAAGAACGCAACGCCTGGTTATCAGCACCGATAGGCACTCTGCATTTCTGTTCAGCGCTTCTGAGATTGAAGTAATGGAGACGAAGAATTTAGAGTTGCACCCTTTCCTTAGGAAGTTAGGTCCGGACGCTCTTTCAGAGGAAACCACTCAACAGCAAATTTTTGAGCAATTAATCTCAACGCGGTACCAAAGGAGATCACTTGGCGCCCTGCTGCTAGACCAAAGTTTCGTCGCTGGCTTGGGGAATTATTTAAGATCCGAAATACTTTTCAATTCAAGACTGCACCCGCTCGCAAAACCGATGAACATGCAAAGGGAGGCTTTAAATTTGCTAGCGAAAAATATTCTCAGCGTAACAAGACAAGCATATGAGACGTCAGGAGTGACGAATGATTTGGATCGGGTCAGCAAATTAAAAGCAANAGGCNCNANACGCCGGCANTATAGATTTTCTGTCTTCAGCAGAGACGAAATGCCCTGTTATATTTGCAAAAAGAAAATCATCAGACAGGAGATTAATGGGCGCCGCCTCTACCTTTGCGAGTTTTGCCAGCCTAAGCCATAGTGACACACGCCAACCTATTATGAACGCGGCGAAGGAGCGCTCAGCTAAGCTCCACCCAAAGATGATGAAANCCTCTCAGCATACTAGAGTTGGTGCGTTCGTTTTTTGAATCGGGGGCATGGCTGATACTTTCAAATCTGTCGAGAAGACCCGCCAGGGCGTAACGCGCTTCAAGTCTGCCAAGAGGAGCTCCAATACAAAAGTGAATACCATGACCAAAGGTATGGTGATCCTTTTTTTTTGGGCGATCTAGGCGGAATGTGTCCGCTTCCTCATAGTGAGATTCATCTCTGTTAGCGGAACCCATTATCACATAGACATTCTCTCCCGCCTTGACAAGTTGGTCTGCTACAAGAGTATCTTCTGTGGCCCTGCGACTAACCCAGTGCACTGGCGCATCGAACCTTAATATCTCCTCGACCGCAGCATCAATTTTATCTGGCTCAGCACGCAGCGCTTTCCATAACTCTCCATGATCTGCCAAATAATTTAAAAGATTACTCAGCAAATTTGTTGTAGTTTCGTTTCCTGCGATTAATAGAAGCATGTTAAATCCGACGATTTCCATGTCTTCAAGAGCTCGTCCGTTTACTTCTGCAGCAACAATTTTGCTGATCAGGTCATCTCCAGGGTTATGCCTTCGCTCAGGAATTAAAGATTGAAAGAATGCCGCCATCTCCATTATTTGGGGCATCCGCTCTTCCAATGAATTTGCGGTGCTAGTTCCAGTCAACGCGTCGGACCAACGCTTAAAGTCATCTTTTCTGGCAAAAGGAATTCCCATTAATTTTGAAATTACGGCGATAGGTAAAGGAATTGTAAAATCCGCCGAGATGTCAACGGGTCTGCTGGCATCTATTTCNTCGAGCATGTTGTCAACCATATCTCTGACTTCAAGTTCCATTGCCTTCAAGGTCTTGCTTGTGAACGCTTTGTTGACGATAGCCCGTAACTGAGTGTGTTTGGGCGGATCATCCGTCAACAAAGGTAAAGAAATCTCGTGATCTCTCTCCCCCATCGAATGTGATGAGAATTTCTTAGCATCTTTCATTATCGCGCGAACATCCTCGTACCGGCTAACAACCCAAGCGTTTATATCCTCAGCCCACCAAATCGGTCGTTCTTTACGCCATTGCGCATAGTCAGGATAAGGATTTGATAGTCGCTTTTTAGAATTAAAATTCATCGGACAAGCTCCAGAATAAAGAGAGCACTTAAAGCCAAAGAAAATAAGGGTAGCCATTTGAGTGCTCTCAGGAAGATAATACGTCGTTTTTGCGACTTTCGGTCGTTCACCCACGGGTACTGAGTTTCTGGTGAAGCCACCTCTAAAAATTTACAAATAGGTTCCCATCCCTCCTTTGCTGAATGAATCAGGAGCCTATCCGAGGGAACTGAAGCCATCACTGCCTCAGTATTTTTCTCATAAACGTCTATCGCATAGTCTTTATCTTTAAATTGTCCCTTGAACACGCCCTGCCAGACTATTGCTTCAATCAGAATTGCAATTTTTTTGCTACGAGGGAAGAGAGCTTGTACCCATTGGGGAATATTTGGAACGACATTAAAGATCGTATCGTTAACGCTTTTGTACCATGAGTCTGGGTCCCTGACACTTAGGATCACTTTCGCATTGGGAAACACCTCCATAAGCTCGGCGTAATATGCTGCGGATGGCCAATCTACGGCCGACGAATAATCGTCAAATACCTCACCCCATTCGACTCGATCACCTTGAGATATTCGATAAAACCATTCATTTTGCTTTCGGTCCCGCATCACCTCCATCATGTGATGGCAAGGACCGAAGCCCAATTCTTCCAACGCGTATTTTAGCGATAGTGTTCCCGTTCTGCCAAAACCCGCTCCTAAAACCTTCAGGGCCACAGTGAATCTCCTGATATTTTTTTTATAAAAACAAATTAATCCTTTTTTTCTCGCTGGCAAGAAATGATCTCTTGAGCCAACTATTAGAACCTTAAAATTTATACGAATCTTGAAACTCGATCTCCTTGATAGCTGTCAATAGCTTCCCAAACATCATTGAAAAAAGGATTTTCTTTCCGATACGCCTTTCCAAATGAAGTACTAGAAACGAGGTGACTGATTTCATTAGCAATCCTCGACCAGTCTCGCTCGGGTAGCACCCCAAGCTCATGCATGCGCAACATCTTAAGGTTTTGATTCATGTAAGCTCGCCACATAAGATTCAATCGATATTCATCCATAGAACTCATCGAGGAAAAATTCTCATGAAACAAATTTCCGCTAATTCGTGCCACCTGCTCATCCTCAAAAAATTTTGCTGCAATCTCGTTGTAGCCGTCCATAGCAGTTTGATATGCGGAGATAGTCAATAAGTTTGAATTATCTTTAATTTGCTTAGCTAAATAAATTAAGGTCAGCAAGACAGACAAGGCTCCAACTACCTCGCCGATTGCTCCTATTGCGTCCCAATTCATAATGTTCTCCATGTGGATCGTAACCTCTCAAATATTTTGAACATTATGACAAAAATATTTCCGATTTTTGGGTGACCGATTTATAGAACAATTTCTTGATCGCTGAGTAAAGTCTTCTAAGGGGGTTGAGACTTTAATTATCCTTTCTGGACAGCACCTTTGATGAACTCAACAGACCGTTTAGCCACTTCATTTACAGCCATCCCTTTAAACAGGTTGATAGAGGAACACAAATCGGAAAAAAATTTATTTTCAATGGAGGTCATTTTTTTTGAAAGAGGGTCGTTTCCTTGATCACTTGCCGAGACGTAGATTGCCAGTCCGAGCCAAAGTAGCATTTGCTCCTCTTTGAAGTTCGCTAGAATATCCAGACATAACTCCTTACGAAGCGTATTGTTTCCATCAAACTCCGCTTTATCGACATAACTGGAAATTTCTTCGGATCGCTTTTTAATGTACCCGACTAAATCCAGCTGGCTCTTAACCTCAGGTAATCGATTGAGTTCTCTAACTGCAAGAGGCGCTTTCCTCTCATTTAAAACCCAGAAAAGCTCAGACAACATTTTTCGTTCAGAAGCCGAAAACGACATATCAGACTCCGCAACCAAAATAACAAGGTCTATCGGGGAGAGGTTATCTAGTTCCAATTTTATTTTCCTTCATGATTCTTACCAATTTAGCCATTAAACCAGCCTCTTGCATCATATTGAATACCGGATCCGACGTATCCTTCAAGTGCCAAAAGGCACCCCGTCAAAATCAGACCTAAAGCTGAACCTATGACAGCCTGATTAACTGGAAATCCAAGGACTCGCGTGGGCTTATAGACCATCTCGTTGAAGCTAATCATTTCGTAAACTTGCGTTAATAAAGCGTTCGCCCCTTGGACTTCACCGATTTCT